>JANMUX010000122.1:0-12768 GCA_031392125.1 Acidobacteriota bacterium
CGCGCCGGCTGCGGGCTCGACCAACTTCCTGCGGGTCACGTTTCCCGAGCCGCTGGATCACGGCCTGCTGCTTCGCGCGCTCGGCGTGATCGCGCCAGGTGGAGAACCCTTACCCGGTGACGTGACGGTGGCGGCAGGCGAGTTGATGTGGACGTTTACGCCAAAGCGGGCGTGGCCGGCGGGGGACTATCAGCTGGTCGCGTTCGCGATGCTGGAAGACCTGGCCGGCAACCGCATAGGCCGCGCGTTCGAGGTGGATCAGTTCGATCGATCGGACCGTTCGGCGGAACCCGAGAAAACGCTGATTCCGTTCACCGTCAGACCATCCCTAGCGCAATAACGCCAGCAGCGCCCACCCCGACGTCGAGATTCGCTGGGCATAGCTCTCTTGGCCCGCGGGCCTCGTCGTCTCGGGCCAACTGCCGTCGGGACGTTGCTGCGATTCGATGAACGCCTTACCCCTGGCAATCGCTTCCAGCAATTCCTCGGGCCGGTAGGTCGAACGCGCGATGCGGGGTTCGACGTTGAGGGCGCTCAGCGCGAGCACGGCGATCGCAGTGTCGAACACCTGCGGCGGCGCGGTAGCGTACGGGCCCCAGCCGCCGTTTGCCGCCTGGCCGGTGCGGACAAGACTGAGCGCGTTTCGGCGCAGGCCATCGGCCATCACGTCGCCGGAGAGATCGAGCGCCAGCAACAGTGACGAGGCTTCGAACACGTTCTCGACCGTCACTCCGCGCAGCCACCGGTCAGCCTGGACGATGGTGAAGTTGTCGGGCTGCATGCCCGATGCAATCAGCGACGTGCGAGCCGCCCAGGTGGCCAGCAGCGTTCCATAGGTCGTGGGAGAGCCAAGGCTTTGCGACTGGTCGAGTGTCCACGATCCGTCTGCGGCCTGATCGGCAACCAGCAGCTTTGCCGCCTCGGCCAGATCGGTGCTGGCCGCCTTGCCGTGGCGCTCGGCGACGGCGAGGGCGCTGGCGAACTGCACACGTGCCAGGCGCTTGTCGTCGAAGCCGCTTGGCGCCTTGTTCTGGTCCCACGAGGCCGGCTTCTTCAAGAAATTGAGCGTCTCGTCCAGGGCATCGCCGACTTCGTAGCCGCGCGCGCCGGCTTCGAGCAACGCACGCGTGGCATCCCCGTTGTTGTGACACGAATAGCAGGGGTGCTCCTTGCGCCATTTCGGCACCTCGGCTCGCAGGAACGCCACGCCCTTGGCAATGACTGGGGATGCTGGGACGGGTTGCGATTGCGCCGCGACACCGGTGGTAGCCACCAGCGCCGTGAACGCGACCAGCAGAACTCGTTTGAAACCGATCGGCGCCATCCGAGCTAGGTTACCAGAGCCCCGCCTTGCCGGTGACCGACGCGATGAGCTTGGCGGGGTCGTAGCCAACGCCCTGCTTGAAAACGGTCTCGACCTGGCGAATGTCCGAGATGGTTGCGGCCGGGTTGCCACCGACGACGACCAGATCCGCTTGCTTGCCTACCGCGAGGCTGCCGACCCGGGCGTCGCGACCCAAGTACTTCGCGCCATTGAGCGTCGACATCATGATCGCCTCGAGCGGCGTGAAGCCGGCATCCACGAACAGCTCGACCTGCCGTTGGTTGGCAAAGCCGGGGATGACGCCGCCGCCACCGGTGGGGTCGGTACCGGCGATCAGCAGGCCTCCCGCCTTGGCGAAGGCCCGCTCGAGTGCCATGCCTTTGGGAAAGAGCGTCGTGTAGATCGAATCCTTGCTCTGCGCAGTGCGCGCATACGCCTGCTCGAACTGCTCGCGCAGTTGCGGCGTCAGCACCTCGATGCCCGGTGGCTTTGGCCGTCCGGGGGTGAAGGTTTCAAATACCGTGAGCGTCGAGGTGAGCGCAACCTTCCTGTCGATCAGCGTCTTCACCAGCGCCTTGAACGGCGCGCCATTCTCATCGAGCGCGGCAATGGTCTTCTGGCCGGCGCCCTGCCCCGGGCAGACATCGGGCTTCTTGTCGGTCACGAAATCTGTCGACGCGAAGAAGCCGTGCTCGAGGTTATCGATGCCCAGTCCGGCCGCTTCAGCGTAAGTGACCGAGCATAGGTGCCCGGTGACCTTGATCCCACGCCGATGCGCCTCGTTGACGGCGGCCGCCAGTTCGCCTCGCGTAATCTGCATGTAGGTCTTCAGCGACGTCGCACCTTCGTCGGTCCAGTACTGCACCTGCCGGCGGGCGTCCTCCGGACCCTTCAGCGTTCGCATCTGGATGAATGCGTTCGGTCCGTTCAGGTAAGGGGCGGTGGCGTCGATGGCCGGTCCCGGTTTCTGGCCGCTCTCGACCAGCTTGGCCATGTTCAGGTCCATGAAGCCGTTGACGTTGCCGCCGGTGCGCATGGTGGTGACGCCGCCTGACAGATAAAGCCGCGAGAAGCTCTCGCCCAACTGGCCGTACACGCCGGGCCCGTTCGGGTAATAGAGATGCTCGTGGACCATAACCAGGCCGGGGATCACGCTCTTGCCCGTGAGATCGATCGTCGTCGCGCCCTCGGGCACCGCCGTTCGCGAGAAGTCGCCCATGGCGGCGATGTTGCCGTCTCGCATGATCAGGGTCTGATCTTCGCGCGGCGCTGCGCCGGTGCCGTCGATGATCCGGACGTGGGTGAGCGCGATCACCTGCGCATCCACCTTGACGTAGCTCCTGACGGCGGCCGATAGCTCCGGACGTTGCGCGGTGGTGACCGTTACGGTGGCCGCCACCACCATCAGCGCTGGCAGAATGTGTGCTCGTGTCATAGCTCATTCCCGGAAGGTTCCCTGACGTGGAACAGCGGCGGGTGCCGTTGGCCGCGCACCGAGGCGTCTTGCCACGCCTTGGCGAGCGCGATCAGATCGCCCTCGCGATAGAGGTGGCCGGAGAACATCACGCCTGCCGGCGAGCCATTTGACCTGGTTCCGTTGGGCACCGCGATCGACGGGTGTCCCGTCAGGCTCATCACCGGGTTGAGGCTGGTGCGCGAGTCGAGTGTCAGCGTGGTGAACATCACCGCGTCGACGTCGCTGATTGCGCGCGCCACCTCCTGCATGATCACCATTCGCCGCCGGTTGGCCTGCAGATAATCCACCGCCGTCACCAACTGGCACGCGCGCAGATAGCGGCTGGTGCGGGGGCGTAGGCCCTTGTGCTGGCCCGACACCGTGAACTGGTCGAACGCTGCGGCCCGCTCGACGTACTCGATGAAGTAACTGAGGTCCCCGCTGGGAAAGGTCAGCGCGTGCGTCGAACAGCCCAGTTGCGCCAGCATCGCCAGCGCGCGGTTGTTATTGGCGCGTTGATCGGCGTCGGTTTCCGCATCCAGCATCGAGGGTACGTAGCCGATGCGTTTCGGGTAGCGGCCGCTCCTGGCGTCCCAGGTGAGCGGGGCCTCGCGGACGGCCATGTCCCGATAATCCGGCCCGGCAATCGCGCGCAGGACGATCGCGCAGTCCTGGGCGTGCCGGCACATCGGGCCAATCTTGTCCAACGTCGTGCCCGCTGCCATCACACCGTGTCGGCTGACTCGCCCGAACGTCGGCCGCAGGCCGACGATGCCGCACCGGACAGCGGGAGAGAGGATGGAGCCACCCGTATCGGTACCGATCGCAAACCCCACCAGCCCGGCGGCGGTTGCCGCACCGGACCCTGCCGAAGAACCGCTCGACCCCTCAGAAAGATTCCACGGATTGTTGGTACGGCCGCCCGCCCACTGATCACCAAACGCCATTTCACCAGTGGTGAGCTTGGCTACCAGCACCGCGCCTGCCCGCTGCAGTCGCTCGATGACCGTGGCGTCAGCGTCGAAAGTCTGTCGCTCCAGTGGCGGCGCTCCCCAGCGTGTCGGATAACCCCTGGCGGCAATGATGTCCTTGGCGCCATACGGAATGCCGTGCAGCACGCCGCGATACTGGCCGGCTGCAATCTCCTTGTCCGCGGCAGCCGCCTCCGTCAGCGCCCGCGCCTCGGTCAACTGGGCGACGCAGTTCAACTGACCGTTGTAGCGCGTCAATCGCCCGAGGTACATCGTCGTCAGTTCGACGGACGAGACCTGGCGGGACACCAGGAGATGCGCAAGGTCCGTGATGGGCCAGAACGCGACCGACTCGAGATTCGGCGGCCGACGCACCCGCGCGGCGGGTGCGAGGCGAAACGCCGCTGGCGGCAGCGGCCGGGGCGTGACTCCGGTTGGGTTAGGGTCGAAATGAATCGGCAGAGGCGTGCCGTTGGTGAGTGTCGGCTTGTCGATGCCCTCAGCGCCCCTGGCGAGGCTGGACAGCGAATCAACCAAATCCTGGCACTCCTCGTCGGTCCACTCGAGTCCGGCCAGACGCGCGGACTCGCGCACCATTTCGAGCGTGATCTTCCTGGTCCCTGGCTGCATCTGCGCCCACAGCACACCGGGCAGCAAGGTGTGGCCGAAGCCAGTCGTGGCAAAGAAGGCGAGGAGAGCGCGGCGATCGAGCATCAGCAGGTTACCGGTTGGCGATGCGATACAGCGCACTGGCGGTGCGAATGAACACGCTATCGCGGTCAATCGCCGGCGATGCCATGGTGAACTCGTCGAGCGGGTTCTGGCCAATCACCTTGAACTCAGGTCCGGCCTGGATCACGTAGGTGGTGCCGTCCTCACTTGTCGCATACAACTTGCCGTTGTAGGCGAACGGCGACGCGCTGAACCCGCTGGCTGTTGGGTCGAGCCTCACCTTCGTGTAAATCTCCTTGCCGGTCCTGGCGTCGTGGCAGGTGAAGAAGCCTCGGTCGAACAGCGTGTAGTAGTAGTCACCGTAGATGATCGGCGACGGGTTATACGGTCCACCTTGCGGCAGCGACCACGCGATCGATGCGCTGCTGGTCTCGCCCTTGGGCAGCGAAATGTCGCCCGAGGCGCCCGGCTTGATGGCATAAACCGGCCGCGTCTGGTCGCCCACGTAGCCAGACGTCACATAGAGCAGCCCGAACTTCGAGAACGGCGTTGGGATGGCGATGCTCGACATCGGCCCGAGTTGCCAGAGCAACTTGCCCTCGAGGTCGTAGGAGCGGATGTTGCCAGTCGCCGAGGTCACGATTTCTGTCCGCCCGGCGTGTTCCCAAATGTAGGGCGTGGCCCAGTTGCTGCCTTCCTTCCGATCGACCCGCCACACGGTCTTGCCGGTCCTGGCGTCGAGTGCCGTCAGGTACGACTGCTGGTCGTTGTCGTTGACCAGGTACAGCCGGCCGTTGTGCAGGACCGGCGACGCGGCGGTGCCCCAGCCGTTGCGAGTGGGACGGGGCTCGACCGGCACCGACCAGGCGAGGTCGCCGGCGAAGTTATAGGCGAACATGCCGACGTTGCCGAAGGCGACGTACACCCGCTGGCCGTCAGTG
This sequence comes from Acidobacteriota bacterium, assembly GCA_031392125.1. Taxonomy (GTDB): domain Bacteria; phylum Acidobacteriota; class Vicinamibacteria; order Vicinamibacterales; family UBA2999; genus 12-FULL-67-14b. The sequence continues at coordinate 5,365 of JANMUX010000122.1, forward strand.
ACGGGAGTCTCGGATGCGTAGGTGTTTTTGACGTGACGCGACACCGGCAGTCCCCGACGTGCTTCGCGCTCCCAGACGATCTTGCCGGTGGTGCGATCGATCGCGTAGACCATCCATCGGTGTTCCGTCTTTGGCGCGGGCCGCTCGCCGCCGAAGTACAGGCCCTTCACTGGAGCTTCGACCTCGCCTGACGGGACCACCGAGGTCAGGAAGATACGGTCGCCCCACACCACCGGCGACGACCAGCCGTGCCCCGGAATGGTGGTCTTCCACCGCACATTCTTCGTCGTGCTCCACGAGTCGGGTAAGAGCGGCGACTCGGCCACACCCATCGCTCCCGGCCCGCGGAACTGCGGCCATTGCTCGGCGGCGGTGACCGCTCCGAACGCCAGCAAGATGATGGCAAGCAGGCTTGGCACCTTAGTCACTCCAGGCACTCTAGGCACCTTACTCCGGCAGGTCTTCGCCCTGAGGTTCGGGCAGGAAAAAGCTGGTGATCAGTCCCGCCGTATAGACGAACGTCACGGTGATGGTGGCCGCAAACGCCAGCCGTGCCGAAGGCGTGGCTCCCGGCACCACGTTCACCAGTTGCGTGGTGACGAACGCGAAGCCGGTGCCAATCATGCGGCCGCCGATGTTGGCCGCAAACCCTTCGCCGGTGCCGCGCAGGTGCGTTGGGTAGACACGTGGCAGGTAATTGCCCCAGAAGCTCAGTTGCCCGACCGTAAAGACGCCGGCGGCAAACATGCCCCACTTCGTCAGCTCCAAGCTGTTGGTCGCGGCGTAGTAGAACACGAACGGAATGATGATCAAGCCCGGGATCTGGAATGTGCGAATCAGCTTCTGCCGCGACAGAATTCGCAGCGCCAGGAACGCGAGCAGGAACCGCCCCGCGAGGCCGCCGAACTCCTGGTAGGCCTGCACGCCGGCGGCGGTCTGCTGTTGCTGCGGCACCGGCAGCACGCGCACTTCTTCGAGGCCCGGGACGATTCGAGGCATCTGCTGGATGGCGCCGAATGCCGCTCCATATGCAAACGCGAACATGAGCGTCGTCACGATCGTGGTGCGGCGAAGCGCTGGCGTGAACAGCTGCGCGATCGACGGCCGCCGCAACGTGCCGGCGGCGCGCTTGGCTTCCCAGGCCGGCGACTCGGGGAGGAACGGGCGGATCAGGATCAGCGGCAGCGCCGGTATCACGCCCGAAATCAGCGTGTAGCGCCACGGGGCGTGGCCGCCATGAATCTCCGGGAACGACTGCGCGTAGGTCACCGCGATCGCGTAGGCGCCGGTCACCATGATGCCGCCGATTGACGAGAACGCTTGCGTATAGCCCAGTGCCGCCTCGCGTTGCTTGGCATCGGGAAAGATTTCGGCAATCCACGCCACCGCCGCGACGAACTCCACGAACACGCCGATGTAGGTCGTGGAGCGGAAGAACAACAGCATCCAGATATTGGTGGACAAGCCGGCCGCGAAGGCCGAGAACGCATAGATCAGGATGCTCCACACCAGCACGCGCCGGCGGCCGAAGCGGTCGGTCAGGTAGCCGCCAAGCAGCCCGAACGCCCCGCCGATCAGTGCCGGCACCCAGAAAAACATACCGACCCAGAAGTTGAAGTCGGCCGTCCCGGGACGGGCGCCGGTCAGCTCGCCGATCGCGGGACCGACCACCAGCGGCGCCATCAGGATTTCGTAGATATCGAAGGCAAAGCCCAGGGCGGCAATGCCGCAAATGAGCCACTGTAGCCGGGTCAGGCGGAGACGGGTGGTGGTGGACATGCGTCTATAGTTGAAAACACAAACGGCGACACGCCACGCGTCAGCCGCGCGTAGTATACGAGACCAAGATGCCTATCGTGCGAGTCGTTGTCCTTCTTCTTACGGTTCTGACCGCGCCGGCATTGACCGCTGCGGCACAAACCTCGGGCACTTTTTCCGGCCGCGTCGTCGATACCAGTGGGGCGGTCGTCCCCGGCGTCACGATTTCGGCCCGCCATCTAGAGCGGGGTGTCGAGCGGACCACCGTTACTGGCGTCGACGGACGCTTCGTGCTGGCGGCGTTGCCGGTGGGCGCCTTCGACGTCCGCGCGGAGCTGGCCGGTTTCAAGGCGGTGCTCCGCCAGGCCATTGCCCTGACGGTGGGCCAGGCAGTCGCGATCGATTTCACGCTGGAAGTCGGCGTGCTCGCCGAGTCGGTCAGCGTGATCGAGACTGTGCCGACGGTCAATACCCGGACCGGCGACCTCAGTTACCTGGTCGACGAACGCGCGATCGAGCAGTTGCCGCTCAACGGCCGCAACTATACCGACCTCGCCTTCCTGCAGCCGGGAGTCACGCCCTACCCGCATCGCGATGGCGGTTCGGTCGTCGCGCACGGCCTGGGCATGGCGGTGAACGGTCAGGATCCGCGCGCAAACGTGTTCCTGCTCGACGGCACGCTGCTGAACGACATGACCAACGGCCCGGCCGGTAGCGCCGCGGGGACGGCCCTTGGGACGGAAACGGTCCAGGAGTTCCGCGTCGAAACCAACGCCTACGGCGCCGAGTTCGGCCGCATGAGCGGCGGGCAGGTGAACGTCATCACCAAGTCTGGCAGCAACCGGCTTGGCGGCACGGCCTACCAGTTCCACCGCAACGACGCGCTCGATGCGCGGAACTACTTCGATGTCGCCAGCAAGCCGCAGTTCACGCGCAACCAGTTTGGCGTTACGGCCGGCGGCCCGGTCCGCCAGAACAAGCTGTTTTACTTCGTCGGCTACGAAGGCCTGCGCGAGAATCTCGGCCGCACGGTCACGTCGGCCGTTCCCGATGCCAACGCGCGTCTCGGGCTGCTGCCCGACTCCGCCAATCCCGGGCAGTTTCTCACCGTTGGCGTCAACGCCGCGGTCGCCCCGTATCTCAACGCCTATCCAACGCCGAACGGCGCCAACCTGGGTGACGGCACCGCGCTCCACAGCTTCCAGTTCGATCAACGCATCGACCAGAATTTCCTGCAGGGCCGCGTCGATTACAACTTGTCGCCGAGCAGCCAGTTCTTCGCCCGCTACACCCTGGATGATGCGGATCAGCGGCTGCCGCTCGACTATCCGCAGTTTCCGCGCGCCTTCGTGTCACGCAACCAGTTCTTCACCGCCGAATTGAAGCAGGCGTTCTCGTCGAACCTGCTGGCGACCTATCGCGCCGGCTACAGCCGCACACGCGTCGGGCAGAACGTCGAGGCCAACACCACATTGCCGCCGTTCGTGCCGGGACGCGAGTTCGTCGGCAACATCGACGTTGGCGGCCTGCAGCGTTTTGGCACGCAAAGCTCGGCTGACCTTCGGTTGTTGCAGCAGGTCGCCAGCCTGTCGGCCGACCTCGTGTGGACAAGGGGCCGTCACTTGATTCGCGCGGGCGCCCTCGCCGAGCACTTCCAGCAGGACATGGTGAACCCGACGTTCAGTCTCGGCACCTACACCTTTGCCAACTTGCGCGCGCTGATGGAAAACCGCGCGACCAGCTTCATCGGCCTGACGCCGGTGGCGCAGTTCGACCGCCAATGGCCGTTCTGGCTTGCCGGTGGTTATGTGCAGGACGAGTTCCAGGCCCACGCGCGCGTCTCGGTGACCGCCGGCCTGCGGTACGAGTTCATGACGATGCCCATCGACACCGGCGGCCACGATTCGGCACTGGTCAACCTGACCGACCGCTCGGCAACCACCGGACGCTTGTATAAGGGCGCCGATTACAACAACCTGTCGCCCCGCGTCGGCCTGTCGTGGGATGTGACCGGCGACGGCCGCACTGCCGTGCGGGCAGGCTACGGCCTGTATTACTCGACCAACAGCTCGCAGAACCTGATTGTCACCGTTACGAATCCGCCAGACACGCCCCGCGTCGTGTACCAGACGCCAACGTTTCCCAATCCGCCGTTCGAACGCGTTTCGGGCATCTCGATTCGCCCCGTGCAATGGGATGGCGTGACGCCGTCGGTGCATGTCTGGAACGCCAACGTGCAGCGCGAGTTGCCCGGGCAGTTCGCGGTGACGCTCGGCTACGCCGGCTCGCGCGGATACGATCTGTTGCGCAGCAACGATCTCAACACCGCCGTGCCGACCACTGGCGCGGATGGCCGGCCCTTTTTTGCGGTTGGCGCGCCTCGGCAGAACACCGCCTGGACCACCATCGAGGCGAAGACCTCCGATGGCGACTCCTGGTACAAAGCCTTGATCGTCGATGTCAGGCGCCGGTTCGCGAATGGCTGGTCGTTCCAGACTTCGTACACCTGGTCGGATTCGCAGGACACCACGCAGGCATCCACGTTTTTCTCAGATGCCACCAATGGCACGACGTCGGCATTTCCGGAATACATCGCCGGCTACAACCGCGGACCGTCGGATTTCGACATTCGGCACAACCTGGTGGCGAACGCGACGTGGGACATTCCGTGGGGTCGCGGGCTGACGGGTGCTGCCGGCGCGCTGTTCGGAGGATGGCGGGTCTCTGCGATCGGCAGCTATCGCAGCGGCTATCCGTTGACGGTGTTCGTGCAGAACAACCGATCGCGGTCGCAGTGGCAGCCTTCGCTTGGCCCCGGCATTGGCCGCGACCGGCCGAGCTACGCGGCGGGCTTCAATGCGGAGAACGCCGTCACCGGCAACCCCTTGCAATGGTTCAATCCGCTGGCGTTCGCGCTGCAGCCGGCAGGGACCTTCGGCAACACCGGGCGTGGTGACTTCCGCGGACCAGACCTGCGGGTCGTGGACCTCGCGCTGACCAAGGAGACGACGCTCGGCGGTGCGCGCCGGCTCGAACTGCGGCTCGAGATGTTCAACGTCTTTAACCGCGCCAACTTCGGCGTGCCCAACCTGACCGTCTTCGCCGGCTCTGCCGACGGCGAGGCGCCGCTTGGCAACTTCGGCCGCATCCGCAACACGGTAACCTCGGCGCGCCAGGTGCAGCTCGGCGTCCGCGTGCGGTTCTGACGTGGCAAAATCGATTCGCAGTCGAAAAGGAGATTCGGTATGTGGATAGCGTTGGCCGCGAGCGCGGCAATGTCGTGGGGTTTGTATGGAGCATCGCTCCATCGCGGGCAGACCGAGTTGGGCAACCCGATGCGGGCGATGCTGTGCGTTGGCGTCGCCTACTTCCTGATTGCCGTGCTGGTGCCGGCCGCGGCGCTCACACAGCAGGGTGAATGGCGCAATTTCACCCTCACCGGAACCGCCACCGCGACCATCGCCGGCGCCCTCGGCGCCCTCGGCGCCGTCTGTATCACTTACGCCTTCCGCAACGGTGGCACGCCCACCGTGGTCATGCCGCTCGTGTTCGGTGGCGCGCCGCTCATCAACGTGATCTCCACCATGATCATGCATCCGCCGAAGACCGCGCCGAGCCCGATGTTCTATCTCGGCGTGCTAATGGCCGCCGCTGGCGCAGGTCTGGTGCTTTACTACCGGCCGGCGCCGTAAACGCGCTCGGCTGCACAGGTGTATACGATGCGAGGTTCTATGCGACACGTATGCGGTCTCACAATGGTCCTGCTGGTTTCCGCCAGCGCTTCGGGGCTCGCGCAGCACTGGCCGCACTGGCGTGGCCCGACCCACGACGGCGTCAGCGCCGAGAAGGGCCTGCCCCAGGTCTGGAGCGCTACGTGTGCGGATGCGCCGATCACTGGCGACGGCCAGGCCAGCGGTCCGTCGGCGCCAGACGAAGAGGCAAGCGCACAGCGCCCGCAGCGCGGTGGGCAGGGCCGGCCCATCGTTCCCACCGTCTGCGCCAACATCGAGACCAAGAACGTTGCCTGGAAGCTGCCGCTACCGGCGTACAGCGGCTCAACGCCCATCATCTGGGGCGAGACCATCTTCCTGAATGTCGCGACAGCCACCAACGCCGGCGTGCTCGAGTTGTGGTCGATCGATCGCACCAAGCAGGCCGTCAACTGGAAGCGCCAGATCACCGACTCCAACCACATGGAGCGCAAGCAGAACATGTCGTCGCCCTCGCCGGTCACCGACGGCAAATACGTCTGGGTGATGACGGGTCTCGGCATCCTGAAGGCATTCGACTTCGGCGGCAAGGAAATCTGGGCACGAAACATCCAGGCCGATTACGGCAAGTTCGGCTTGAACTGGGGCTATGCGTCATCACCGCTGTTGAAAGACGACGCGCTCTACGTCCCTGTCTTGCACGGGATGAAGACCGACGACCCGTCCTACGTCCTCAAGATCGACAAGCTGACGGGCAAGACCATCTGGCGTGTCGAGCGTCCCAACCCGGCCGTGAACGAATCGCCCGACGCCTACATCACGCCGGCATGGATCGAAGCCAACGGCCGCGCAGAATTGATCATCACTGGTGGCGACGTGGTCTCAGGGCACGATCCGGCGACCGGGAAGGAATATTGGCGCGCCGACGTGCTCAACCCCGAGCGCAATGGCGCCTACCGCATTGTCGCGTCGCCGACCATCGTCAACGACCTGATCATCGCGCCAACGCGCGTCAGCCCGATGGTCGCGATGCGCCCTGGCGGCAGCGGCGATGTCGCGAAGAGTCATGTCGCCTGGACATTTTCGCAAGGTCCCGACGTGCCCACGCCGGTGAGCGATGGCAAGCTGCTCTACGTCGTGCGCGACACGGGCGTCGCCTTCGCGCTGGATGTGAAGACCGGCGCCACCGTGTATGGTCCGGTGCGACTGCCGTCGGGCACCTACAGCGCGTCGCCAATTCTGGCCGACGGGAAGATCTACGTCACCACCGAGGAGGACGGACTCACGACGGTCTACCGCGCAGGACCGAAATTCGAGATCCTCTCGTCGAATCGGCTGCTCAACGACTGCGCACCTTACTGCCTCAGCACCGTCGCGGTGTCTGAAGGCCAGCTGTTCATGCGGACCTCTTCTTACTTGTGGGCGATCGGCGACCGCCGCAAGAAGTAGGGACGGGTCGTCAGACCCGCCCGCATCAAAAGCTCCACGCGATCAGCTTGTCCACGTCCTTGACGATGATGGTCCGTCCCGCGAAGGCGGGATGGGCCCACATGGCCGAGTCGGCCACGGTGTAGCGCTTCACTTCCTCGAACCGGGCCGGGTTCACCCGTGCCACCACCAGCTCGCTGTTGGTGGTCGCCATCAGCACATACTCGCCGGCGCGCACGACCGAGGCGTTCTCGGCCTCGCGTCCGCGCGCGGTCCACAGCGTCTTGCCGCTCGCCGCGTCGATGGCGAAGAACTGGCCGCGGTTCTTGTTCGACAAGCCATAAATTGCCGCGCCTGCTGCGGCCGGCGTGCTCATGTACATCGACACCTGATCGTTCCGCCACACTGGCGTCGTCGTCCACTTCGCGCCCGCCTTCGAGACGCGGAGCGCGGTGGTTGGATTCTCGAGGCCGGCATAGATGACGAGGTCGCCGACGATCATCGGCGT
>JANMUX010000153.1:0-4967 GCA_031392125.1 Acidobacteriota bacterium
TTCAACCCGCTGGCTGCGCCAGGCAGTCCCGAGTTCGGTCTGCTCTATCTCGGGGTGGCCGATGGTGGCAGCGGAGGCGATCCGCTCAATCTTTCGCAGAACCTGGGCTCGGCGTTCGGCAAGGTATTCCGCATCAACCCGATCGGCACCAACAGCAAGAATGGGAAGTACGGCGTGCCGCCGGGCAATCCGTTCGTGAATACACCTGGCGCCTTGCCGGAGATCTACGCGTATGGCCTGCGCAACGGCCAGCGTTTCGCGTGGGATCCCAAGAACGGCAACCTGTTTCTCGCCGACATCGGCCAGACCATCATCGAGAAGGTCACCCTGGTGCCGGCCGGCGCGAACCTGGGCTGGAACGCGTGGGAAGGCAGCTTCCGCTTCATCCGGAACCAGGCCGTGGCCGTCGAAGGGCGGCGAGCCGATCCGAAGGTCACGTATCCAGTGGTCGAGTACGGGCAGCCCGACCCGCTGCTGCAGAGCCAGGCGGCCGCCAATGGCGTGATCGTCTACCGCGGCAGCCAGATTCCGCAGATTGCGAACCTCGTGATCTTCACCGATATGCCGAGCGGGGAGATTTTCTATTTCAGCGCTGACACCCTGCCCAAGGGTGGGCAGGACCCGATTCGCCGGATCATGCCGTCAGCGAACGGAGCGGACAAGACCGTGTTGCAGTTGATCCAGGAGAAGAACGTGGCGCAGGGCAAGAAGCCGGCGACGCGGGCCGACCTTCGGTTGTCGATGGGCCCTGGCAACCAGGTGCTGCTGCTCAATAAGGGCGACGGCACGATTCGCCAGTTCACGCGCTGACCGCCGCTATTGCACCGGCGGCGCGGCGTCCGGGTCGAACTTCTTCCAGTCGCCGCCCATCCACTTGATCAACGTGGCTGCCGCCTGGGCGGTCACGACCGGCGGATGACTGCTCCACTCGCCGCGGCGGCTCATCGACGGCGACGCGAAGGCCATCCACGTTTCGCTGGCGCCGACCACGTCCTTGCCGTGATCTTTCCAGTCCTTGATCGTGTGTCCGCGGCCATGGTCAGTCGTGATTAACAGGTGCGTCCGGCCGCGATACTCCGGCTGTGATTGCAGCCATGTCCACAGCTGCTTCAGGTAATCGTCGGTGCGCGCATAGGTTTCGAGCACGCGCTCGTAGCGGCCGTCGTGCGCCCAGTCGTCAGTCTCGCCGAGCGCCAAATACAACACCCGCGGCTTGTAACGCGCGAGGTGATCCATGGCGAAGCGGAAGGTGTAGGCGTCGTGACGCATGCTGTCCCACGGCGTCGGCGTCTCGAACTGCAACGCGCTCAGTTTGCGGATCTCGGGGTCTGGCGAATCGATCGCCTCCTGGCCGGCGCTGACCGTCATCGCCCCGTCGCGGTGCTCGACGATCTGGTTGAACACCTCCCACGAGGCGAACGCGCCAGCCTGGGTCTTCGACAGGCCCGCGTCCTTCTGCAGGAACTCCAGCACGGTCGTGTAGGGGTTGCGCACGGCATCGTTGCTCTTGATGGTGTCGTCGTGCGCGCGCCCCACCAGGATCTCCGAATAGCCCGGATAGGAAAACCAGTGCCCGTTCGACAGATGCACGCGGCTGCCGCGCGCCGGGTTGCCGGCAATCGAGCCGGCCTCGCGCATCAGCGTGCCCCAGAAGAACGGCATCAGTTTCTGGCGGCGGGCTTCCGGAGTGTCGGCCCAGAACCGTTTGTAAACCGGTTGATCCTCGATACGCTGCCGGTCGTTCAACTGCGACTTGAGAATTTCGCGATCGAGGCCGCCGAACACTTCCTCAATGCGCGCGCCGTCAAGCGTGATCAGGATGACGGCTTGCGGCGACTGGGCGAAGACAGCCGCCGCCAGCCACGCGGCCAAAAGAGCAATGGTCAGAGCGAGGCGGTTCATGCCGGCATTCTAGGACCGTAATGCGACAACCGTGCATCGCCCGCTCGCCCGCCGGCCGCGCCGCTGCACAGATTCTGCGGCTGTAATACCGAAGTTTCAGGATTGCAGTACCCGGATCGCCTCGTCTTTACACGGCCTGCCTAGAGTTTCGTATTTGCGGCACCCGTTCGAATTCGCCGCGTCCAGGAGGCCCATGTCAGCCCACATCCGTCGGCTGCGAACGATGTTCGCAGCTTCTCTCGTTGTCATCCTCTGCCTCGTCACGTCTGCCGCCGCGCAGTCAACCTTCGGCAGCATTACGGGCATCGTCACCGACCCGACGGGCGCGGTCGTGCCCGGCGCAACGGTCGTCGTCACCAACACCCGCACGCAGGCCGAACGCACGACCGTCAGCGCAGGCGATGGCACTTACCTGCTGACCAACCTCGACGCCGGCAGCTACGAGGTGCGAGTGTCGCTCAGCGGATTCGCAGACGTGGTGCAGCAGGCGGTGCTGCTGGCCAGGCAGACCGCCCGCATCAATGGCCAACTGGCGGTGGCCGGCGCGACCGAGCAGGTGCAGGTCTCGGCCCAGTCGATCATCGAGACCAGCAATGCCACGATCGACAACACGCGTTCGGGCGACGATATCAACAAGCTGGCGTTGAACTTCCGGGCGACCAGCTCGACCAGCCCGATCGTGGTGGCGACCCTCGCCGCCGGCGTGCAGCAGGACCGCGGCGGCGCCATCTCGGTGGCCGGCAACCTGCCGTTCATGACGTCGTTCTCAATCGACGGCATTGCCAGCCACAGCAGCCGCAGCGGCGGCGCCGCCCGCGAGATGTTTCCCTCGGTGGAATCGATCGAGGAGTTCAAGGTCAGTAGCGCCAACAACAACGCCGAGTTCATGCAGGTGACCGACATCACCACCACCAGCAAGAGCGGCAACAACCAGTTGCGCGGCACGGCGTTCTGGTTCCTTAACGACAGCGCGCTCAGCAGCGTCAACCGCTTTGCGCCCAAGGATGCGGCCGGTAAGGCGATCAAACCCGACATCCGGACCAACAGCTACGGCGCGTCGGCCGGCGGTCCCATCGTCAAGAACCGCACGTTCTTTTTCGGAACCTACGAAGGCGTGCGCGAGCCCAACGAGGCGACCCTGTCACACGTGGTCCCGCCCGACGCGTTCCGCAGCGGCGACCTGTCGAGCGTCACCACGGCAATCCGAAACCCGGCGACTGGTCTGCCGTTTGTCAACAATCAGATCCCGGTGCATCCGAGCTCCGCAAAAATCTTGAGCTCGATGTACGAGCGCCAGAACCAGAGCACTGGCGCCGCCATTAACCGGCCCAACTACATCACCAACGCGCCAGGCAACTACGAGCAGAACGGTTTTGATGCGCGCATCGACCAGCAGATTTCGGATCGGCAGCGCTTCTTCGCGCGGATGACCTACAAGGACATCGCCAGGGAAAGCTTCCAGACCAACACCAAGCTGGGCGCGTTTACGCAGGCCACCGATGTCCGCCAATTGGCGGGCTCGCACAACATGATTCTGACCAACACCCTGCTGAACGAGGCCCGGGTCGGCTTTGCGTATAACCAAGTCGCGACCGACTATCCGCTCTCCTCAACGGGCGCGCAGTTGATCACCGACTTCGGGTTCACCGGGTTGCCGCCGACCCCCGCCTCGGGCGGCGTGCCGTACTTCGAGTTCGCCGACGGCAGCTTCATCAGCACCGGGGGCAACAAGCCCACCAACGTGCTCAGTAAGTCGATCCAGTTCAGCGATAACCTCACGTGGACCAGGGGCGCGCACACCATCAAGGGTGGCGTCGACGTGCAGCACGTCGAGTACCGGGATCAGTCATCGTTTTTCTCGGGCGACGACTACGGCGCCTACTTCTTCACCGGCCAGTTCACGGGCAATGCGTTTGCAGACTTCCTGCTCGGTGTGCCGGCGACCACGCGCTACGCACAGAACCCGCCCGATGCGGAACCGTATTCGACACAGTTTGCCGGCTACCTGCAGGACGACTGGCGCGCCTCATCGAAGCTGTCGGTCAACTTCGGGATTCGCTACGACCTGCGGCCGCCGTACTTGGATCGCGGAAACCAGCTCGCCAACTTCGACCGCGACTTTCCCGGCGGGCGCATCATCGTCGCCAACGAAGCCGCCAAGGCGCTGATTCCGCAGTCGGTCAAGAACGCCGTGCCCAACACGCCGATTGTGACCGCCGCTGAAGTCGGGCTCTCCGAGCGGCTGCGCGAGACCGACAAGAACAACATCAACCCCCGCATTGGCTTTGCTTATCGGCCGTCAGAGAATGGCAAGACGGTGTTGCGCGGCGGCTACGGCGTCTACACCGTGCCGCTCTACGGTTCGATCAGCTACTCGATGTACGCCTCAGCGACCGGCGACGTGCCGTCGTTCCAGAACGCGGCGCTGCCGGGCGGCGGCTTCGCCCTTCAGTTCCCCAATGTCTTCCCGCAGGCGCTGCGCGGCATTCCCGGCGCCGGCACCCAGGATTTCCGTCGCGCCAATCAGATCGACTTGCGCGATCCGCAGGTGCAGCAGTGGACGGCGACGGTCGAGCGCGACCTCGGCTGGAACACCGGCCTGCGGGTCAGCTACGTCGGGTCGTCAACCAAGGACCTGGTCTACAGCCCCGACCTGAACCAGATTCAGCCAAACACAGCCGGCTACGCCGCGGTTCGCGGCGAGCGGCCATTCCGCGACTGGAACGTCGTGACCACACGTGACAATGGATCGCGCGCCCGCTACGACGCAATGAGCCTCGAGCTGACACGGCGTTTCGCCAAGGGCCTGGCCTTCAATTCCTCTTACACGCTAGCGAAGCACGACTCGGATTCGGGCGGCGCGGTGCCCAGTTCGTTCACGGGCGAGAACGGTCCCTCGACGCTCGACATCTTCCGGGGCGATGCGGACTACGGCCCGGTGGCGTACACGCGGCGTCATCGTTCGGTCAGCACGTTTCTGTACGCGCTCCCCTTCACCAGCCAGCACCGCGGCCTTGACCTGCTCATCGGCGGGTGGGACATCACCGGCATCCTGCTGCTGCAGT
>JANMUX010000355.1:0-4644 GCA_031392125.1 Acidobacteriota bacterium
CTGGGCCAGCGAGCCTTCGTTGCCGCCACCCTGTAGCCACACCTGGTAGGCCGAGGGTTCGAGCACCGTCACGGTGCCAATCATGCCGGAGTGGTTGGTGCCGCAGTACTCGGTGCAGAAGATGTGATACGAACCGGGCGTCTGTGCCTCGAACCACAGCTGCGTGTAGCGGCCGGGAATTGCGTCGATCTTGGTGCGGAAGGCCGGGAAGAACAGGCTGTGCAGCACGTCCTCGGAGCTGACCGTGATCTTTATTGGGCGACCTGCGGGAATGTGCAGCTCGTTGATCTCGCGCTGCCCCTCGAGGTGCTGGAACTTCCACATCCACTGCTTGCCGACCGCGTAGACGTGCATGGCCTCGGCGGGCGGACGGAGCAGGTGATAGAAGACAGAGGCGCCCCAACCGAACATCACCATCGCGATGATGGTCGGAATGACGCTCCACAGCAGCTCGAGCGGCAGGTTGCCCTCGATGCGCGCGCCGATCTCGCCGTCGTGGGTCTTGTGATAGCGGATGCCGAAGTAGATCACCGCCACCGCCACGACCACCGCGAAGAACGCGCTGGTGGCGAAGATGAAGAAATACAGCGAGTCAACGTCCTTGGCGAACGTCGAAGCCTGTTCCGGGAATACGGGAATGCCGAATATTTTCATTAGCTAGTGTCCGGCCGCGCGATTGTCGCGCCGAATCGACACGAACATGAATCCAAAGAGCGCCACAAGCGTGACGGCGCCACCAACCCGAACCGCCCGCATCGCCACGAAGCCGTAATTGCCCGCCGACGGATCGTAGTGATAGCAGTAAAGCAACAACTGGTCGGCCAGCGATCCGATCTTGCCGTTCGACGATTCGATCAACGCGAACTTGACGTCGCGTGGCGAGTAGTCGATGCCGAAGAAGTAGCGCGACAGCTTGCCCTCGGGCGTGGCGATGATGATGCCGCTGGCATGCGCGAACTGCTGCGACGCCTCGTCCCAGACGTAGCTGAAACCGGCCGCCTTGGTCAGCGCGTCAATCGACGCCTGGCTGCCGGTCAGGAAGTGCCAGCCTTGCGCGGCCTCGGGCCGCTGGTAACGCTCGAGGTACGCCTGCTTCTTGCCCGCCGCCAGCACCGGCGTTTCGCGCGCGTCGAAGCTCACGGTGACGACATCGAATTCCTTGCCGATGCTCTCGTTGATTACGCGCAGCGAGCTTTCAAGGCCGTTCAGCACCTGCGTGCACAGCATCGGGCACTCGTAATACACGAACGCCAGCACCACCGGCTTGCGGCCGAAGTAGTCACCGAGCTTTACCGGCTTGCCGGCCTCGTCGGTGAACGGCAGCTCCAACGGGAGTTGCTCGTTCAGGTGCTGCTCGAACGCCACCTTGCCAAGCACGCCCGGCACCTGGTTCGAGGGCAGCGCTTGCGGGGGACGAATTCCGGGCGCCTCGCCCTGCGCCGAGACGACGGCCGTCATGAGCGCCACTGCGCCCATCGCCATCACCGCCGTTCGCAAATCACGAGATCGCCAAATCACCAAATCACCAAATCATCATCGAGGAACGATCGTTCGTCCCGACGAGCTGTCCTGGGTCACCACGTTCTTGCCGTCGCCACCCTCGGCACGGGCCGCAAACCCGCGCTCGATCATGACGTCCATCGCGCGCTCGATCGGGATGCGGGTAATGCCGCCGGCCTTGTCGACCCACCCATAGCTCTCGAGCTTCTCGGCCTCGCCCTTGCGCAGCAGGTAGACGTCCTTGAACGGCTGTGTCTGCAGGTTGGGCATCGGCGGGGTCTTGGTCTGGCCGACCGCCAGGGGATATTTCTGCGCCGCGGCGTCGGCCGTCTGCGTCTGGTTCTCGAAGAACAGGAAGGTGCCGTAGACAATGCCCACCGACAGGACCATTGCCACCACCAGCCACAACGCGAACTTGTAGCCCACCGACGTGTCGATGTCGGTGTGCTCGTACTTCGCGCCCGGCGGGTTGGGCCCGTATTCGAGGTCGTGCTCGTTCACGTGCTCGTTAGTGGACATGATGGGTCAGTGCCTTCTCCAGCCCGGCGTCGTTGACCGGCAGCAGTGAGCGCCCGGCGAGCTGTGACACGAAGATCGAAATGAAGATGCCGCCCAGTGCCAGCGGCAGCGCGATGTCGAGCAGGCTGAAGGTGAAGCCTTCCTTGTGGAACTCGGGCGCGACGTGCCAGTAGTAGTCGGCGATCCGCGCGCAGATGATCCAGGTCGCCACCACGCGCAGCTTGCCGGCGTTCTTCTTCAGGTCGCGCGACAGCAGCAGCGCGTAGGGCACAATGAAGTGACCGACGATGATGAAGGCGCTCAGATAACGCCAGTTGGTCTCCCAGCGCACCAGGTAGTGCGGAATTTCTTCCGGGATGTTCGCCGACCAGATGATCAGCAGCTGTGAGAACGACAGGTACGCCCACAGCATCAGGAACGCGAACAGGAACTTGCCGAGGTCGTGGAAGTGGTGCGTGGTCAGCACCTTGTTCAGCGGCGCGGTCTGCGACAGCATCACCAGCACGGTGATGCAGAACGCGAAGGCCGACAGGCCCTGGCCGCCGATGTAAAGCAAGCCCCAGATGGTCGAGAACCAGTGCGGGTTGACCGACATCGTCCAGTCAACCATCGCGAAGGTGATCGTGATGAAGTAGACCACCAGGCCGCCGCCAGAGACGCGGGCCATCTTGTCGACCAGCGACGGATCGCCAGTGCGGTCGTGCTCGGCCGACCACGAAGTCAGCAGGTAACCCATCGCCGACCAGAGGACGAAGTAAATCGCCTGGCGGACGAGGAAGAACGGCGTGTTCAGGTAGCCGGCCTTGAGCATCAACACCGAGTCGGTTTTGGCGCTTTCGTGCGTCCACTCGTAGAGCGAGTGCATGCCGAACGCGATTGGCAGGAACAACACCGCCATGAACGGAATGGTGCGAACCGCCGCTTCGAGCGGCCGGCGCAAGACGACGCCCCAGGCGCCGCCGGTGAGGTGCTGCACCATGAGCAGGGCGAGGCTGCCGAGGGCCACGCCGGTCCAAAAGGTGTAGGCCACCAGGTAGGCCTGGAAGAAGCGATCGAGGCCCGACAGCATGAAGCCGGCGCCCGTCAGCGCCACGCCCAGCACGGCCGCGATCAGGCCGAACTGTTTCATGCCGGGCAGCGGCGTATCGCCGGCCTTAAAGGATTCCGCAGTCACTGTCGACACTAGTGCTTCTCCGCCGCAGGAGCGGCCGCAGCCGGCTTCGCAGTTGATGCCGAGGGCGTCTCGGATGCCGAGGCGTCGAGCTCCCCACGCTTGTCGGCCGGCACGTCGTCAGCCGACGCGTGCTGGCTCAGTTGCAGCGCGCGCACGTAGGCCACGTTCAGCCAGCGGTCACGCACGGGAATCTGTTCCGCGTAGCCCTGCATGGAGCCGAAGCCGTTGGTGATCACGTCGTAGAAGTAGCCGACCTTCTCCTGGCGCAGCCGGTCCTGGTGGTACGAGGCCGCCTGGCGCAAGCCGCGCTGGACGACCATGCCCTGGCCGTCGCCGAGCTTGCCGTGGCACGGCGTGCAGTAGATGTTGAAGCGCTGCTGACCGCGCTGCAGATCGGCGTGCGCGATGGCGAACGGGAACTGGTCGACGACCTGGCCCGCCACCTTGCCGGTGTAGAGCGCTTCGTCGTCGCGCAGCCAGCCGCGCGCGACCGTGCCGGTCGGGGCCGAGCGCGAGGCGCGGCCATCGGGGAACGACGCGCTTGCTTCGTACGGCTCGTAGCGCGGGGCATCGTGCATGTCCTGGCGGCAGCCGGCGACCATCAGTGCCGCGGTGACCAGAACAGCGAAGCTGATCTTATTCGTCAACGTCGTAGACTCCCTTCGCGCCGGTGCTGCGGAGGAACTCAGTCGTTCCTTGCTGGTCGAACTTGGGGTCGGCCGACTCTACGACCAGGAAGAACTTGTCGGAGCTGGCCATCGCGAAGCGGTTGACGTTGAACACCGGGTGATACGGCTGGGGCAACCCGTTGAGGACGATCATGCCGATCGCCGCCGTGAGGGCCGCGAACAGGATCGTCAGTTCGTACGACGGGATGATGAAGGTGAGCCAACTGGCCTGCGGTCGGCCGCCGATGTTCATCGGATACTCGACCACCGACGCCCAGTACTGCAGGCCAAAGCCGGTCGCCATCCCCGTCAAGCCGCCGCCCAGCACGAGCTTTGGCAGCACGGTGCGCGTCTTGTGAATGATGTCGTTCAACTCTTCGATCGGCACCGGCGAGTAACCCTCGACCCTGGTGAAGCCGTGCGCCATGACCTTGCGCGCCGCATCGACCACGGCTTGCGCCGAGTCGAACTCGGCCATCACGCCGTGACGCCGGTTAGTGGGCTCGTTAGTGTGCATGGTCGGACTTCACTTTCGACTGCGGCAGCAGCATCTTGACTTCGAAGATCGAAATCATCGGCACGAACCGCAGGAACAGCAGGAACAGCGTCAGGAACAGCCCGATGGTTCCGAAGAACGTCATGAAGTCCCACTGCGTTGGGTAATACATGCCCCACGACGCCGGAATGAAGTCGCGGTTGAGCGAGGTCACGATGATGACGAAGCGCTCCAGCCACATGCCGACGCCGATCAGCAATGACATCACGAACAACAAGATGTTGTTC
>JANMUX010000357.1:0-4380 GCA_031392125.1 Acidobacteriota bacterium
TCTGGTTGAATCGCAGCAACCACACGTTCAACAAGCCGAGTGCCACGATCACTTGAAGCACCATTACTACGCTATTCATAGGTTTCCGTTCACTGAATGTGAGAATGTTGAAAGAGGGTCGAGCTTCCCTGACTTGATGGACAACGCGCAAGTGATCTTCTCAATCGCGCATGGCGTCTCGATGGTGTCGTTCGCCTGGTATGGCATGCTATGCCTTTTCTCCAGCCAGATGGTCGGCGAGTTTGAGCGCTACGGTCTCGCCCAATTCCGGCTCCTGACCGGCGCCCTTCAGCTTGCGGGAAGCCTCGGACTGCTGGCGGGCTACCGCTTTCGGCCTCTCCTGATACTCTCCGCCGCAGGCTTGGCGACACTCATGGTCGCCGGAATAATCACGCGCCTGCGGATTCGCGATCCGATTGCCGCCATGCTGCCGGCATTCGCCTTCTTCTGTCTCAACCTCTTTATCGTCGTCTACGCGGCGCGCTAGGCGTCGCGTGCGCGGTCGCGCCACAGGGCCGCGTTGGCGCGGTGATCGTCCATTACCGCGGGCGCCAGGCGCTTCAACGCGGCCAGCGGGATCGCCATGCGGACGTTCGCCCGCAACCGGTCGCGCTGCCGCTCGAGGAAGTCCCAATACAGATGATTGAGCGGACACGCGGTCGCGCCAGTGGTGAGGGCGGGGTTGAACTGGCAGCCCGCGCAGACACTGGGACCCATGCGCTGCAGGTACTTCCCCGACGAGATGTACGGCTTGGTGGCGCATAAGCCGCCATCGGCGTAGGTCCCCATGCCGACGACGTTGGGCGTGACGACCCACTCGTAAGCATCCACATAGGTGGTCCAGAACCATTCATTCAGCGCCTGCGGACTCACGCCGAGCAGCGTGGCTACGTTGCACAGCACCATCAGGCGGGTGATGTGATGGCTGTAGCCGGTGTCGAGCACCTGGCGCACGGTGAGATCGAGACAGCGCATGCCCGACGCCTTGCCCCAATACCAGGCCGGCAGCGGCAGGCGCGCGTCGAGCGCGTTGGTCTCGGCATACAGCGACCGCCGTTCGTCGTAGACATGCCGCATGAACTCGCGCCAGCCAAGAATCTGGCGGATGAAGCCCTCTGCCGAGGCCAGTGGCACGTCGCCCGCGCGATATGCGGCCTCCGCTCGCCGGCAGAGCGCAAGGGGATCGAGCTGCCCGAGGTTGATCGACGCCGAGAGTGCAGAGTGAAAAAGCTCTTCCTCGGTGTCGGCGATGGCATCTTCGTATGGCCCAAAGGACGCCAGCCGCGTGGCAAAGAACGCGTCCGCGGTTGCGCCGGCTTCATCGGGCGTCACGGGCCAATTGAAACCAGCAGTCGTCCCCGGAGCATCGGGATAACGGCTGTTGACGAGGTCGATGACCTCACGTGTGGTGTCGTCCACTGGAAAGAGCGGTCGTGCCGGCGCTGGTGGATCGCCGCGCCATGTTTTCCGATTCTCGGCGTCCAGGCTCCAGGTGCCGCCCGCGGGACGCCGGCCGTCCATCAGCAGCCCGGTGGCCGCGCGGGCCGCGCGGTAGAAAGTTTCGAGCCGGCGCGGGCCCGGCTTCGGAAACAGCCGCTCGTAGAACGCGGTGTCGGTTGCAAAGAGGGTGTTGGGATGCAGGTGCACCCAGTCGAGCGCTGCGACGGCTTCTCGCGTTTCCGCCTCAGCGGGCGCGAGCGCCTCGACGCGCGGCAGCGAAAACTGCTCGCGCAGCTCGGTGAGCGCAATGTCGTACCACTGGGAGGAGTAGTGATACAGCACGGGATGCCCGGCGCGGCCGCGAGTCAAGGCATCGTGCCGCATGGCCGAGAGCAGCAGCACCAGCTTCTGCTTGGCGTACGGGCGACGGGCGGGCTTGGCAGACGACTCGATGTAGATCACGCCGGTGTCGGCGGGGGGGCCCGTCAGCAGCGGATGCGCCGGCCGCAGCTGGTCGTAGAACACCACCACCCACCGGCCGGGGGCGCGCCCGGTTGTTGGCCGAAAACGACGGATCGCGCGATAAAAGTTGGACATGGTTGCCGTCGGGCTCGGGAAGGTATGCCTGGCACATCGTAAGACGCCCCACCGTGGGGAAACGGTCCTAAAACAGATTCGCGAATCCTTCGTGACTGGCTCCGCGTCGTACGCAGGCGAGTCAAGACTTTTCCAAGGAGACCGACGTGTTCCACCGTAGCGACTACGCCTTCATCACCGCGGCATTTCTTTCGTTCTTGTTCTCCGTGTATCTGTGGTTCTCCGGCCAGCGTGAAGAGGGGCTGTTCGTGGGGATTTGGGTGCCCTCGATTCTGGCTTTCGGGACGTTGGTCGCGCAGGTAAAGGCCCGCTGAGATGTCCAGCACGGCCATTTTTCTCGTCGGCCTCGGCGTGAGTACGCTGTGTCTGTTCGGACTCTACTTCACGATTTCGGAGATTAGCCGGCTTGGCCGCGAATCCGATCAGCGGGCCCGGACGCGCAAGCGGTAACGTCATGCCGCGAACCTATCTCGTCATCGCTGCCGGAAGCGCGATCGGGTCGTGCGTGGCACGCCGCCTGGCGGCCGACGGCGCGGCCCTCGTACTCGCCGCACGCGACCCATTGCGAATTGAGGCCCTGGCCGCCGAGGTTGGCGGTCACGTTCTGCAGGCTGACGCGACGCGCTTTGACGACATCGAGCGCTGCGCGCGAGAGGCCGTCGCCCTGACCGGACGTCTCGACGGCGTGTTGAATTGCGCGGGCTCTATTCTTCTGAAATCTGCCCACCTGACGACCGCCGACGAGCTCAATCAGGTCATTAGTACCAATCTCGTTTCCGCCTTTGCCGCGGTGCGAGCGGCCGCACTGGTGATGCGCCAGACCGGAGGGTCGGTGGTCCTGATGAGTTCGGCCGCCGCTCAGATCGGTTTACCCAATCACGAAGCCATTGCCGCGGCTAAAGCGGGCGTGCTCGGATTGATGCGATCCGCGGCCGCGACCTACGCAGCGTCCGGCATTCGGGTCAATGCGGTCGCGCCCGGGCTCGTCGAGTCGCCAATGAGCCGAAGCATCACGACAAACGAAGCTGCGTTGAAAGCCTCGATTGCCATGCATCCACTTGGACGGATCGGCACGCCCGAGGACGTTGCCAGCGCGGTTGCCTGGCTGCTCGGTCCTGATAGTGCATGGGTGACGGGCCAGGTCGTTGGGGTCGATGGGGGGCTGGCAACTGTGAAGGGTCGCGTCCGGCAATAGGAATAGGATCGTCAATTACATGGCTAGCGCACATATTCTTGCATTCGCCGGCAGCGCGCGCCGGAACTCCTGGAACCGCAAAGTGCTCGAGGTCGCCGTCAGCGGAGCGCGGGCGGCCGGCGCCGAGGTCACAGTCGTCAACCTCGGGGACTATCCCATGCCGATTTACGACGCGGACTGGCACGCCGAGCACGGTGTGCCGCCCGCCATGCTCGAACTGCGCACCTTGATGATGGCGGCGAATGGCCTGCTGATTGCGAGCCCGGAATACAATACGTCCATCACCCCGCTGCTGAAGAACACCATCGACTGGCTGTCGCAAGAGGCGAACGGCGAAAGCGGCCGGGCGCCCTTCGAAGGCAAAGTGGGCGGACTCATGGGCGCCTCGAACGGCGCGTTCGGCACTATTCGCGCGCTCCCCCACGTGTCTTCGATTCTTTCCAACCTCGGCGTGCTCATGCTGCCGGTCGTGGCCGTGCCCGCCGTGGCCAAGGCGTTTGACGACTCAGGCGCGATGACCAACGAGCGGATCCGACAGTCACTGTCGGCGCTCGGCGGGCGCCTCGCCAACACCATCGTCAAGCTGGTTTAGCCTGGTGGAGAGTCCGAGCGAGTACGAGCGCTTCGCCGACATCTACCAGGTGTGGAGCGACACCGCCGCCTCGACGCAAGCCAACCTGGCGTTCTACCTCGATGCCTACCTGAACGCGCAGGGTCCGGTGGTGGAGCTGGGAGTCGGCGATGGCCGCATTGCGGTGGCGGCCGCGGCCAGGGGACGTTCCGTGATCGGCGTTGACCTGTCACCGGCGATGCTTGAACGCTGCCGCCTCCGCGCGGAAGGCGCGGGCGTGCTCGACCGGCTGACGCTGATCAATGCCGACTTCCGATCTTTTCATCTCGAGGCACCGGCTGCCTTGATTGCCCTGCCTTACCACAGCCTGGGTCACCTGGTGACGCTCGACGACAAGCGTCGCGCCATCGCCCACGTGTTCTCGCAGCTTGGGCCCGGCGGCCGCTTCGTCTTCGACGATTTCCTGATGACGCCGACGCTGATCGCCCACATGCGGCAGGTCCAGCTGCGTGCTGAGTATCGATCGGCGACCGGCGCCGACACCCTGTTGTGGGTCACCTCGCTGGTGGACGAGACG
>JANMUX010000202.1:0-2299 GCA_031392125.1 Acidobacteriota bacterium
GAAAGCCGCGCATGCGCCAGCCCAGCTCGAGGGTCGCGATAGATCCCGAACTCGTCCGGCCCGCGGTGGCTGAGCGCGCCAGCCATCAGGGCGAGCTGGTCGCGATCCGGCGGCGCGAGATCATCGCGAAGGTTCACCGTGCCCGCGATGCCGCACATCAGTCGTGAATCTCCGAGACCGGCTCGACCAGCAGGGGCCTGGCGTGCAGGTATCGCGTGGTGCGCCGCTTCTGATCGATGTCGCGGTAGACGCGCATTACCTGATCCTCGGTGAGACCGGCTGCGGCGGCTGTGTCGGCCGCCGGCAGTGAATGGTTGTGGCCGTAGAGACAGAGGTCCATCTGGTGATACGGCAGGGCGAAGTAGTATTCCTCCTGCGTCTGCGGCATGGAGAAGGTGTCGGTGGTGGGGGGACGTCGCCGAATCTCATCGGGAACGCCGACGTATTCCGCGAGCGCGTATACCTGCGTCTTGTAGAGATGCGCAATCGGCTTGATGTCGGCGCTACCGTCGCCAAGCTTGACGAAGAAACCCTGGTCGTATTCCAGCCGGTTTGGCGTGCCGGACACGGCGTAGTTCAATCGATCAGCGTGGTAGTACTCCATCATCTTGCGGACGCGCTGCTTGAAGTTCGTCGCCGCGATCATCTGCAGGTAGGCGGCCGCCGTCATGCGCGAAGTGCGGGTCTCGCCCGATGGGCTCTCCACCGTCAGCTCCGAAACGTTCAGACGATTGCCGTCGAGAATGGAGGGTAGCGTGATCTTGTGCTTCCAGCCGTCGCCATACTCCGGAAACGTTTGCTGGATGGCCTCGCGCTGGCGCGCGTAGCAGCCGGCGGCCTCCAAGGTCCCCGCGATGTCCTCGACCAGCACCGGCATCCCAAGCTTTGACGTCAGCGCCCGGCCGAGCGTCAGCGAATCGGAAGACGAATCGCGCTCAGGCATCAGCAGGGCCTGCACGCGGTCGGCGCCGAGCGCGCGGGCGCACAGGCACGCCACCACGGAACTGTCGATGCCGCCCGAGACACCGACGACCACGCCGCGCCTGCGCAATGACGTCACTTGGGCGCGGATCGCCCGTTCGATAGTCGCCGCTGCCGCGGCCGGGTCAATCTGCAGGCGGCCTGCATCCACTGCTCGTCGATCTTCCAACTTTTCCCCTCACTTTTCTAGAAACGGGGCGCGCGTACAAAGCTTCGCCCTCTCAGTCACAGCCTGGAGCCAAGCCTGGGCGGCCCGACCGCTGCGGGTCGCTACCCCAAAAAAGTCGGCGCCGATTCATTTCTCGGCACGACGCCACCAAAACCTAAGCTTTCCCTGAGCAGTCGACCGAAGGCAGATGCGTTCCCGAGACCGGCCTATCGGTCAGACCTAATGGGGCCGCTCCTGGTCAAGCAGGTCGGTGATGCGTCCGAAGCTGAACTCCCCGATCAACCGCCGTAGCCGGGATTCGGTTTTGTCCAGGTGGTAATAGTGCCTTAGCCGCGACAGAGCTGACGCTCGGATTCGCGGCTGATCCGGGTCAATTTCCCAGGGATGTACGTAGAAGATTGCCGGTTGCCGTTCTTCCCGATTGAGTGCGGCAATGCCCCGGCGCGTCCACCAATACGGCAGCAGCCGGAAATAGCCACCACCTCCAATGGGAAAATTCACGCCGCCGCGCGCAATCGTGGACCCTGGCAGTTCCCAAATTGATCCGCCTTGGCGCCGCACTTCGTGAATGTGGCGCGACCACGAGGGGATGCCATAGCGGTCGTGGCGGATCGGATAGATGCTCGAATCGTAGCGATAGCCTTCGGCGACGAGCACATCGAGGGCCCATAGCGACCGGTCGGTGATCGAGAAACTTGGCGCGCGGTAGCCGTCGACCTTGACCCCGGACGCATCTTCGATGGCGCACCTGGCGCGGCGCAGGTCGGCGGCGAAACCCTCAGGCGTCTTGTCGTAGACGAGTCCGTGGTCGTAACTGTGTGAGGCGAGCTCGTGACCGTCGGCGTGAATGCGCTTGACGAGTTCCGGGAAGCGCTCGGCGACCCAGCCGAGGACGAAGAACGTGGCCTTGACCTCGGTTTCGCCGAATAGCGCCAGCAATCGTTCCGTGTTCCGGCAGACCCGGCTCTCCATTGAAGCCCACTGCGACTGCGGAACTGAGCCCGCAATACCGGAGACCTGGAAATAATCCTCTACGTCGACCGTCAGCGCGTTCAGCACGGATGCCATGCTGGCCTAGGAGCCTGCCCGCACGAGCACGGTCTTCACCGTCTCGAGCGAGATGAACAAGTCCAGGCCCGGTGACATGTG
>JANMUX010000204.1:0-11365 GCA_031392125.1 Acidobacteriota bacterium
TCGGCGATCTCGGCGAAATAACCCAGGTGGCTGAAGTGGCAGGCCACGCCGAGCGCGCGGCCCTTCGGCAACTTCGTCTTTCCCCAGCCCGCTCGTTCGGCGGCCAATTGCAGCACAGCCGTCATTCGCGCGGGGAAGAAGGGGCTCGCATACGGGCCTTTGTCCTCGGCCGGCATCTGCGGCTGCTCGAGCAGTTGCAGGCGGAACGTGACTGGGTCCTGACCGGCAGCATGTGCGAGTTCGTCGAGGAACGACTGGAACACGAAGGCGTAGACGTTTGAACCGGGGGCGCGCAAGGCGCCGGTCTTCATCCACAGCGGCATCAAGCTGAACTCGAGCGTCAGGTTCGGAATTAACCGCGCCGGGAACTCGTCGGGGCTGATGTCGCCTGCCGAGACGAACTGGGCGTCCTTGCCATAGCCGACGTAGTGGTTATGCCATGCGACGATGTGCCCCGACGCATCGAGGCCGGCTTTCAGGAACTGGAACCCGCCCGAGCGATAGAAGTCGTGCTGCATGTCGTCTTCGCGCGTCCATAGCAGCTTCACCGGCGCGCCGATGGTCTTGGAAATCCAGGCGGCTTCGACCATGTAGTCGTTGGTCAAGCGGCGCCCGAAACCACCGCCGGCGCGCTGCATGTGAATGGTGATAGCGCTCTCGGGGATGGCGAGTGTCTTCGCCACGAGCTCACGACCTCCCGCCGGGATCTGCGTGTTCGACCAGATCTCGACCTTGCCGTTGCGGAAGTCGGCGACGCAGTTCTGCGGCTCGAGCGGCGCGTGCGCGATAAACGGATACGAGTAAGAGGCCGCCACGGTCTTGACCGCGGTCTTCAGCGATGCCTCGACATCACCGTCCTTGCGAAGGACCTTGAACCCCTTCTGCGCCGACAGTTGCTGCGCCCGCTGAGCGAAGGCCACGCTGCTCTGTTGCGCGCCGGGGCCCTCGTCCCATTTCACCTGGAGCAACCGGCGAGCGCTTTGCGCCTGCCACCAGGTGTCGGCGACGATTGCAACACCCGGCTCGAGATCGACCTCGAAGCCCAGCACCTGGCCGTCCTTGACACGTCCCTCCACCAGGAAGGCGTGGCGCACGCCGGGCTGCTTCTTGATCTCGTCGAGATTGGCGCTGACCGGCTTGCCGTTGAACACCGGGCACTTGTGGAACACGGCGAACAACATACCGGGCACGGTGAAGTCGATGCCGTAGGCCGGCTTCCCCATCACGATGTCCTTCACGTCGTAGCCGCGTTGCGAGCGTCCGATGATGGTGAAGTCCTTCGCCTCTTTCAGGACCAACGTCTTGAGATCCGGCGCCGGCAGCGTGGCCGCCTTGGCGGCCAGCTCGCCGTATCCCGCCGAGCGATTCGACGCGCGGTGATGCACGCGTCCAACCGACGTCGTGATCTGCGCGGCGGGTACCGACCAGAGTTCAGCCGCCGCCGCGACCAGCAGGTGTCGCGACGCCGCGCCGACCCGCCGCATGCCGTCCCAGTTCATGGGGGTGGCCATGCTGCCGCCGGCAAACTGCGCGGCGAACTTGGTGTCGTCGAAATCAGCCTGTTCGATCTTCACCTTCGGCCAGTCGGCGTCAAGCTCCTCGGCAATCAGCATCGGCAGCATCGTCTTCACGCCCTGCCCGGTTTCGGGGTTCTTGGCGACGATGGTGACCGTGCCGTCGGCGGCGATGCGGACGAAGGCGTTCGGCAGCAGGCCCGGATCGCGTCCGAGCGTCTGCGCCAACGTGTCGGGGACATCGAGATACAGGCCGACCATCAGGCCGCCACCGGCAACCGATGCCACCTTCAGGAACGATCGCCGGTCGAGTGAGACTGTCATTTCGACCTCCCGTCCGCCGCGCCGTCGCCCGCAACTGCCGTGGACGTGGCCGTGCCGGCGGCCTTATGAATCGCCTGCCGGATCCGCGAGTAGGTCCCGCAGCGGCACAGGTTGCCGCTCATCGCCCGGTCGATGTCGGCATCAGTTGGCTTGGGCGTCTGGGCCAGCAACGCGGCGGCGGCCAGAATCTGGCCGGCCTGGCAATAGCCGCACTGCGGCACGTCCAGTTCCATCCACGCCTGCTGGAGCGGATGGGAGCCGTCCGGTGAAAGCCCCTCGATGGTGGTAATCGCGGCCTTGACGGTCGACACCCTGGTCTGGCACGAACGGACGGCCTTGCCGTCAATCAGCACGGTGCAGGCACCGCACAGGCCGGCGCCACAGCCGAACTTCGTGCCCTTGAAATTCAGGACGTCCCGAAGCACCCACAACAGCGGCGTATCAGCCGCGACATCCGCCTTTGCAGCAGTGCCGTTGACGGTCAGTTCGTAGATCATCCGGTGATTATCCTCTAATGCACGGCAGGTGTGGACCACCCCGGCCCCAGGCCCAAATCAGCAGCCACGGGTTCTGGCAGCGGGAGTTTTTGGCGGCGATCAATCTGTGGCCGCGCGTGGCTCCGGGAAAGTCCCTGGAGCAAGCCGGTGATGTTATTGGAAGTCGGCTGAAGGAAGGATGCTGCTCAGGGCCGAAACCCTGAGCCCGCGTTCAGAGGCCCAACGAGAGCAGCCGGCACATCGCTCTGATATCCGGCCGCTCGAGATGGTAGGTAGTGTGTCGCCAGGTTGAGCTTGCGCCCAACCGTCTAACCCGCCGGGCTTGCGCCCGACGACCTAACTAGACGACCTTGACGTTCTCGCCACGGGGACCCTTGGGGCCCTGGCCTTTTTCGAACGTCACGTTCTGGCCTTCACGCAGCTCGTCGAAGCGAGTGTCGGTGCAGGCGCTGTTGTGGAAGAAGTATTCGTTGCCGTCGCTGGCAAGGATGAAACCGAAACCCTTGTCGCTAACGAGCCGCTTGATCGTACCGTTCATTGGAGCCATGTGAGAGTCCGTCCGTAAATCCATCGAGTAAATTTGGCAGGTTTGGGAGATTCCCCAGCGCTGCCCTGAGGCCGTCGGCGCTGGATAGACGCTGGCAGGCGTGAGAACGAAGATTCAGGATACACCCTTTTACGAATGCCCGCTAGCTTTATGTCAATCGGGGTCCGAGCTCGACCGTGCGAGCAGACCAGTGCCCGCCAGTGCCAAACGGGTGACTGTGGCGAATGGCCCGCTTTTATTGGTTATTCGCACAACGCCCGCCACTTGCTGCACCTGCCGACGAATCCATCAGACGCTCGCCGACTGCCGTCGCCGGAGACGCAGGTAGCCCATCGCCATCAGGCCGCTGGCAAGCACGAAAAGGAACATCTGAGGCATAGTGGGCACGGCTGTGAGCGTCATCAGCGAATAGGAAACACTTCCAAAACAGCCGGCAGGATCGGTGGCGCGCACCGTCACGTTGTAGGTGCCTTCCGTACCGGTGCTCGATGGGGTGCCAGCGATCACCCCCGCTGATGACAGGCTCAAGCCAGGTGGCAAGGCTCCCGTTCCCGTCAGCATGAAGGTGTAGGTGGTGTCAGACGCGAGTCCATTGCCCGCCGTAATCGTCTGGCTGTAAGCCACGCCGACCGTGCCGTTCGGAAGGGTCGTCGGCGCCAATGTAATCGTCGGACAATTCGCAGTAGCCGTCGCGCATGTGGAACGAGTCACCGTGTTGCTGTCGAGTGTCACGGCGCCAGTCTGTGCCAGCGCGCGACCGGCGATTCTGGCACTGGTGTTCAGCGTGATGCTTGTCGCGGCGAGGATGTTGCCGACGAACGACGTTGTCGTTCCCAGCGTCGCAGAACTGCCGACGCGCCAAAACACGTTGCAGGGTTGTGCGCCGTTAATGAGAACGACCGACGAACCCGAGGCGGTCACCAGGGTGCTCCCCGTCCGGAAGATAAACACCGCGGCCGCGTTGCCTTGGGCATTCAGCGTTACGGGGCCGGTGATCGATGCCGACGAAGCAAAACAATAGACGCCGGGCGTCAGGGTCAGGCCGCCGAGGTCCACGTTGCCGGGCCCGAAGTTTGTGGTGCAGGCCTGCGCGAGCAGCGCATTGGCAGCGGTCGTCACCGACGTCTGCGCGTTGGTCGCGCTGGAGCCGCCAGCGTCGGTCGCGCCACCGGTGACCAACCCCGGGGGAAAACCCGTGATGCTGCTGCCGGGGCTGACACCCAGGTCACCCGTGATCACGGTCGGTCCGGTGTTGGTAACGGTGGATGCACCGAGGACCGCGAAACTGTCGGCGGCGCCAAGTGAAGGCGCGGTCTGCGCTGATGTGCCTGTCGCGTCCAACAGCACGAGGAGAAGTGCGAAGAAGAGACACGTAGAGCTTGAGCGTTTATTCATTGGCGGAAACTCCCGTTTCCGATCGCGCCATTTCAACAGGGGGCGTTATGAGAGGGCGCATCTGAGGCTGTGCAGTATCGCACACCGCGCTCTAGATCGTGAAGTAGGATGAACCCTCATGCGACATTCCGATCCACCTGTGCTGTATGCCGTCGAGTTGACCGGCTGTAGCTTGATGTCCGATCTCGGCCCGCTGGGGGTCAGCGCGGCCTTCGCTCATGCGTTGACGGGCGCCGGCGCAACGGTTGTGCAATCGATATCGCACCAATTTCCTGGTGCCGGACAAACCTGTGTCTTGATCCTGGCCGAGTCGCATGCGGTCCTCCACACCTGGCCAGAATCGGGCACGGTGAACCTCGATATTTTTTCGTGCTCAACCAGACTCAAGAGTCACGCCGCGATTGCCGAACTGGGCCACGCCTTCGGCGCAGCTGCGGTTTCCGTTCAGGAGATTGCCCGTGCCGATGGACACCTTACGGCGTCGGTTGGATGCCCGTAGGTTTGTCCTGTGGGCACTCGCGGCCAGCCTTGGGCTGTTCGCCGGACTCAGGCTGCCGTGGATCGAAGCTGCTCTGCTGCTTCCGCTGACGCGAATTCAGGGTGACGTTGCCGGAGTTCTCTTCGGTACTCCCGCGTTGCCGGTTCAGGTCACACTGGCTTGCAGTGGCGCCGAGGCGCTGGCATTGTGCGTGGGCGTGGTGCTCGCCTATCCGGTGCAATGGCGCACACGCCTGGCTGGCGCCGCGGGCGGCATCGCGCTAATCCTCACCCTGAATACGCTGCGCATCGGAACGCTGGGCCTGGCCGTCACTTCCCCGGGGTGGTTTAACGCGCTTCACGTCTTCGTGTGGCCCGCGCTGCTCACGGTCGCGATCGCGGCCTACGTGTTCGCCTGGATGCGCGTTGCCGAGCAGCCGGAATCTCGCGCTGCCGGCGCGGTGGCCCCGCCGACCGCATCAACCGAGCGGAGCTGGCAACCATCCCGCCGCTTCATCGTGCTGTCCTCGGTATTCCTGATCGTGTTCACCGCCGCGTCGCCGATCTACCTCGAGAGCGCGTTCGTCCTGGCATTGGGCGGTGTCATCGCGAATGCCGCCGCGGCCATCCTCGTGGGTGTCGGGGTCAGCGCGCATGCGGTCGTGAACGTCCTTGTGACCTCGCGCGGGGCGTTCATCGTCACCCAGGAGTGCATCTCCACGCCGCTCATTCCGATCTACCTGGCCGCCGTCTGCACCTATGCGGCAAATCGCCGTGCGATGGTGCTCGGCGTCGTTGCAACGCTGCCACTCGTCATCGCCTTGGGCATTGTGCGATTGCTCCTGGTGACGGTGCCGGTAGCGGTGTCGGGCTCGCCTGCTTTCCTGGTGCATGCGTTCTATCAGCTGCTGTTGGGTGCCGTCGTTGTGTTCCTGGCCGCGCTCTGGTGCCACGGCCGCCGTGCTGCACTCGCCTACACCGCTGCCGGCGTGGCGGCTGGCGCGCTGTTTGTGCTGCTGCTCGGTCCGGCGTACACCTCGCTGGTCACCTCGCCGTCGAGCGGCGCGCTTGAGGATCCGCAGGGAGCCGTCGCGTTCCTGCCGGCGTTCCAGGTAGGCCTTTACCTGGCGCTGTGGGTCGCCGCCTTCTTCGCCACGCGCTGGCCCCGCCTTGTGACCGGGCTTGGTTTGCTCGCTCTCAGCCAAGTGGCAGGTCTGCTCGCCCTCCACGCGCTGAACGTCGCGGGCTTCGCGGCGCAGGTGCGCGACGTTCGCGCGTGGGCGGTCGCGGGCCCGGTGCTGATCTTCGCGACGATGGTCAACCGTGCCCGTTCGCATCGCTGAACTCGGCCTCATCACGGCAGGCGCGGCAGTACTCACCGTGCTGTTGGCGTTCCCGGTGCTCCGCGCGCCATCCGAGCGCATCTTCGGGGCCGAGATCGTCGGCCGCCATCACGATCCCTACACGGTCATGCAGCTGTTCGAACGCCCGGTCAGACTCGGCATCTACTCGCAGCCGATTACCGATATCCCAGGCGCGCTACTCGCCCGCGCCGTGGGCGGGGTGGCTGCTTACAACTGGTTGATCCTGATCAGTTTTCCTCTGACCGCAGCCGCGTCGTATCTGCTTGCCCGGCACCTGCTGTTGTCGCCGGCGGGAGCCGCGGTGACTGCGTTGGCGTGCGCGTTTTCTCCGTTTCACTTCGCACACGCCGCTTATCACCCGCACATAGCGCAAGTGCAATGGTTGCCGCTTTACCTGCTCGCGCTGTGGCGTTGCCTCGACGTCGCCACGCCAAGGGCCGTGGCTTTGCTGGCTGCCGCGGTGGCCGCCGTCACGCTATCAAACTATTACGGCGGGTTGATCGCGGCGGTCATCTCGCCAATCGCGATTGCCTCCTACTGGCTGGCGACCCGTCGAACTGGCTCTCGGGCGCTGGGCCGTCTGGGAATCACCGTCGGAACGCTACTGCTGATGGCGGCCGGTGGAGCGGCTTACGCGTGGTGGACCGCCGGCGCGGTGATTGAAGACCGCAGCGCTTTCGCGTTCGCACGCGTCGACGTGTTGCGCTACAGCGCCAGGTGGTGGAGCTACCTGATGCCGCCCGTTGAGCATCCATTTCTGGGCAGCGCGGTCGCTCGCCTGTGGGCCGCCCACGCCGACACCCGCGGACTGGTCGAACAACAGGTGAGCCTTGGCTGGGGCTTGATGGCACTGGGTGTGGTCGCAATCGTCAGTTGGTGCGGCGATGGTCGGCTGGCCGCATCGGTTGCCCGAGTTCCCATCCTGGTCGCCGTCGCGGTCGCGGCCATGGTCTGCTCGCTGGCGCCGACACTCACCCTCGCCCCGCTGGCGGTGTTCCAGCCTTCGGCACTGCTATACGAAGTGCTACCAATGTTCCGCTCGTACGCACGATTCGGCGTCGTGGTGCAGCTGATGACAGCGGTGCTGGCGGGCATCGGCGTCGAAGTGTTATGGCGCTACGGCACGAGGCGCGCGAAGTTGGCCTGCGTCAGCCTGATCGTCCTCGCCGTGGCCGAATATGCCGTTGCGCCGTCGGCGCTATGGCGCGATGTGCTGCCGACCACCGCGCATCGGTGGGTGATGCAACAGCCGAGTGCCACGCGCGTGCTCGACTGCACTCCGCTCACCCAGGAGTCGGCGTCGATTCAGTGGCTGACGGGCTCCAGGGTCACGATGCTCACCAGCGCGGTCAGCGATTGCGTCGAACCGAACCTGGCCCAGAAGCTGGCCGCTCACGAATACACGCACCTGATCGTCAGGCGATCCGGCGCGCCCGGATCAATCCCGCCGCCCTCGCCGATTTCAGACGGCTTTCGACTCGCCGCGACTTTCGCCGACGGACTGGTGTTCGCCGTGGCAGCCCAGCGCCCTGTGATCTACACGAGCTCGATGGCGGGCTTCTCACCGCGCGAGGGTGATGGCGAGTGGTCCTGGCGATGGATGGGAACGCCGGCTGCGTGGACCATCACGAGCACGGCACCGCTTCCGCTGGTCGCGGCTCTCGACGTCGAAGCCTCGGCGTTTCAGCACGACCGCCAACTGACGGTGTGGCTCGACGGCACGCAGGTACAGTCTGTAGTCGTCGCGCCGTCGCGACGAAGGTATCGTCTCGGCCCGTTCAGACTTGAACGCGGAGACCACGAGCTGGTATTTCGCCCGTCCGCACCACCAACTGTGGCGGACGATGTCATCCATAACGGCGACCGCCGTCCGCTGTCGTTGGCCATCGGCGACTGGTCGTGGAGCGTCGCGGGACGCCAGCCATGATGTCGCGCGCCCGCTATCGCCAATTCTGGGCTGAGGTCGGCGACCGCTTCCCCGATCTATCAGGAGCCGCCTCCACCGATTACTACGCCGCTAACGAGCAACGTCTCTTCGCTGACTACTTGCGGCCATTGGCTGGACTGTCGGTCCTAAAAACCGACTTGTGGGATGAGGCCAGGAACACCCGTATTCTCGTGTGGGCCTGCCAGCAGGGCGCGCGCGGGTTCGGCGTCGACATCTCGATGCCGACGATCCGACTCGCGTCGGCGGCCTTTGGCGACGGCGATGCCGACCATCGCTTACGGGCCGCTGCGGCCGATGTGCGTGACCTGCCATTCCTCGACAACAGTGTTGATGCCGTCTATTCGATGGGCACGATTGAACATTTCGCAGAAACCGAGCGCGCGGTCGCCGAGATTGCCCGAGTGCTCAAGCCGGGCGGACGCGCCATCGTCGGCGTGCCGAACCGTCTCGACCCGTTTCTTCGACCGCTGATGGTCACGGCGATGCAAGCGGTGGGATGCTACGGCTACGGCTACGAAAAGTCCTACACCCGACGCGCGTTGCGCGATCTGCTCGAGGAAGCTGGGCTCGAGGTCATTGCAGAGACGGCGATCCTGTTCATTCCGGGGTGGCTGCGAATGCTTGACCTGGCGTGCCATGCCTGGTGCCGGCCACTGACCCGAATCACAGGCGCGCTGGTGTTTCCCTTTGTGTTCCTCGACCGCCACGTCCCTGCTGTCCGCAGGCACGGATACCTGCTGGCCACCGTGGTTCGAAAGCCAGCGCAACGCTAGGGGTTCACGGCCGGCCACGCCACCACGAACTCAACCAGGTCGTCGTCGGCCTGGCCCTCTGGCCTGGTGCCCCCGCCCACCTGCAAGTCTCGCCAGCGCAACGGGCCATCAACCCCGTGTGGCGCGAACACGACGCGCCTGGATGACCGCTCGACCCGCACTTCGACAAAGCTCTGATAAAACGGTGCGCGGTTGAAGTCGAATACCGCCGACAGCGCTTCGATCGAGAACGGCCAGGCCCCGAACCTTCTGACCCACCACCAGGCCGGCCATTTCCACCAGGGCGTTTCGTTCGACAACTTCGCCGTCACCGCATCGGTGCGCGGATAGTAGGCGTAGTCACGAACCGCGGCCTCGCGCGGCCAGTCGAGCGCCGTGCCGATGCTCAGGTACGCCCCGCCGCCGCCGCCGTTGACGAAGTGCCGTGCGCCGTTGCTGCCGGGCTCGCGGTAGTACTCGAAGTCGTGGGTATCGCCGGCCATCACTACTTGCACGTCGTGCTCGCGCAGTAGCGCGTGCATCGCCAGGAACGAGGGATCGGCGGCGCCGGCGGCATACTCGCCGGCAGCGTAAAACGGGTGACCGGCGATCACCATCGTGAAGTGTCCGCGGCTGCGCGCGAGCGCCGCCCGCAGCCAGGCCATCTGGCGATCATCGACGCGGCGCAGGGCGCCGGTATCGACAGCAATCAGCGAGAAGCCGCCCTGCTGCATTTCAAAGAACGGCGCCTGCTGATGACCGGCCGACACGCCGTATAACCCGCGCAATCTTTGTCCTTCGTGGATCAGCCGCTCAATCCGCTCGTTGGTCGTGCTCGACAGGCTCAGATCGGCATCGACACGAGCCGCGATCGCCGCGCGCGCGCTGCCTGGCTCCATCAAGTTGGCGGCGAACCCGTCGAGGGCATTGAACCAATCGTGATTGCCGGGGATGGCATAGACCGGTTGCGTGATGCCTTTCAGGGGGAGGTAGAAGTTGGCCTCGTAGTCTTTCATCGCCCCGGTCGGATAGACCACGTCGGACGCGACCACCACGAATTTGACCTCGTCCTGGCCGGCGGTCATCAGCACGCGATCCCTGAGCGCGTGTTGTGACGGATCGCCTTCGCCCGGATCGCCAATCACGATGAACGAAAAGTCGCCATCGGCGCCCACGCCATCTGGCTTCACCGCGAACAGGCCGGGATGTCCAGGGTCGGTGGCGCCCTGCTGATCGAGCGCCGCACCGATCATCGCGTCGCGCCACGCATCGGTGCGCGACTCCGCGATCTTCTGCCAGACCGCAGTCGCCCAGTTCTCGCTGTTGAAGTACCAGGAGAATCCCCAGATCGGGTTGACCGCAATCAGCACTGCCGTCAACGGGAGTCCGGCGCGAATCGCCTGGCGCACGGCTCCTGGCAACGTATTGTTCTCGCGGTCGCGCGCCACGTTGCGGCGCAGCCGCCGCTCGGCCCAGAAGCGCAGACCGCGCTCGCTCCACGGCTGCGCCACGTCGGGCGACCGGTCGTTCAACATCCGCCGCCACACCAGGCGTTCGATTGGGCGCGTCACGCGCTGAAGCGCCAGTTCGAGCGGGTAGATGACGACTACCGACAGCACGAGTGATGCAATTACATCGCCGAGCGTGGCGACTGCCGGCGACAGCATGCCAAACACCGTCCACTCGGCGTCGAGACGGCCGACGTGGATGGCGAAGAACACCACGACGAAGATGATGCTCCAGTAGAAATCGGTCGGCGCCCGCGAGGTTGCGTCGGCGATGGCCTCGCGATGAATGAAGCCGATGACCGGGTGAGGCCCGAGTCCGAGCGCGCGAGTCGGGTGCTCATCTTCGACGCGCGCGAACTCGTCGGCGTCGAGCGTCACCGGCGCGAAGATCGCCTGCCAGCCCGACGCCGCCATGCGAAAGCCGAGGATCACCCCAAAGCCAAGCGGTCCAAGTCGGTCGTGCAGCAGCCACACCAGCGCCGCCAGCAGGACGTTGGCAGCGCCGTTGAGGCAATCCCACAAGCGGCTGCCAGTGCTGGTGCCGCGTACCGCCCGCACGATATTGACCGCGCCATCAGCCAGCAGCAGCACGCTCACAAGCAGGACGAGTCCGCTGAAGACGAAGGCGTTCTGAAACGAGATCAGCGCGCCCGCCAGCACCGAGAACACGCCGCTGCTGAAGTGCAGGCTCCGGCCACCGAGCATCCACGCATCCACCAGCTCGACGACCCCCGACAGGAAGATGGCGACACCGAGGATGGCCATGCCCCAGACCGACGAGACGAGCGGCGCGAGCACGGCAACCGCGCCGAGCACGAACAACAAACCGCCGCGGAGTTGGGCTCGAGTGGGCAACGTCAAGAATCTTACCTTTCGCCTGCCGATTGCGGCAGTTGCGCCGGTAAGGGCTTGACCCCGGGGGCGCTCGGGAGAAGAATCGAGATCTCCACCGTCGAAAGGCACAACCATGACATCCAAAGCTGGACGAAACGACGTCTGCCCGTGTGGCAGCGGCAAGAAGTTCAAGAAGTGTTGCGAG
>JANMUX010000372.1:0-4017 GCA_031392125.1 Acidobacteriota bacterium
ATCGAGTACTCGGCGTCGAGGTCGTAGGCGTTCAAGGCCTCTGTGGTTGAGCGCGAGAAGTAGTTTCCCTCGCCGAACTGGTTGTCCTTCAAGCGGCTGTATGTGTAGTTCATGCGGCCGCCCCAGCCGTTGCTGATGCGCTTCTCGAGCTTCACAACACCTGCGTGGTATTTGCTCTTACCCTGAGTCGACTGGCGCATCAGGATGTCACCAAACTGTGGATAGGGACGCAGCAACTGGCGACGCTGAACCGTGGGGCTCGTTACCGAGAAGCCCTGTCCCGATGGCAGACCGAAGAACGGGTTTGGCACCTGGTCAAGCAGTGACGCGCCGAGCGACAGGTGCCGCGGATCGACCTGGTTGATGTTGAGCACGCCGTCGTTGGAACCGCCAAGGTTCAAGTCGCGGCCGGTGGCGCCGACGTATTCGAAGCCTACCGCGATGTTCCCGGGAAGCTCACGGGAGACGTCGAGGGAGTACTGCTGCACATACGGAGCCTTCTTGTCCTGATCGATGAACTCGATCTGGCCGCCGACCCCAGTGAGAGCACCGAGCGAGTTACCGACCGGCTGACGCACGCCACCCGGGAACGGGTTGGCCAAGCCAACCGTCGGGGTGAACTGCCCCTGGCTGACGAAGGTCTGCTGGCTATAGCCAATCTGGCCGTAGTTGGCGGCGCCGACGCCCTGGTAGTTCCACGGTGCCCAATACACGCCATAGCCGCCACGGACGACCATCTTCGGGCTGAACGAATAGACCATGCCGATGCGCGGCGAGATCTTCAATCCAGGAGGATTGCCCTGGTATTCGTTCGCGCCGTTCTGTCCGGCGTATACGAGGCCGCCGCGAACCGGTTGGCCGTTGACGCTGGTGGCGCCGAGGACACCGCCGGGGTTCAAGGTGCGGTCAAATGCCACCGTGAAGCCGTTGTTTTCTTCACGCAGGCCCGATTCGTTTTCGACGCGCAGACCGTAGTTGAGCGTGAACTTCGGCCCCACCCGCCAGTCGTCCTGCGCGTAGACGCCGAAATAGTGCACGAACGCGTTGAACGGCGTCGACAGGCCCTGGCGGCTCTGGTTGCCTGGATCGCCCGAGAGATGGCCGAGCAACAAGCTCGCCAGCGCGTTTCCGGACGGCGTCGCACCGCCGGTGCCGTTAGCCAGCGGATTGGATGAGGTGTAGTAGCGATCGAAGCGGAAGTCGCCCGCGGCGCCAGCGAAGGACTGGGTTTTGATACCGATCGTTCGATAGTCGGCACCGATCTTCGCCGTGTGGCTGCCGAACAACCTTGACATGGTGCCGTTGGCGCTCCACGAGTACCAGTTGCGCGGCGTCGGGTCGATGGCGCCCATGCTGTCGTAGTCGGTCACAGCGACAATCGGAAACTTCTTTTGCTGCGTGTTCGCCAGAAAGCTCGAGCTGAAGCCCAGGGTCGAGGGGTCGAAGTCGATGGCGAGTGTGTCGTCATCGAGGAAGCGTGTGTAGCCGTAGCGCAGCGTCATCACCGTGTTGTTGCTTGGCAGCCAAGTATTGTTCAAGGCCAGCAACTGCACGCGACGCGCCAGCAGGTAGTCGTTGGGGTCGAACGGGTTGTGCTGTCCGGGCTCCCAGTAATTGGCACACGGCTCGTCCGTCTTGTTGTAGAGGTAAAAGCCGCTGAGCGACACCTTGTCGCTGAAGCGGTGATCCAGCTTGCCGGTGTACATCGCGGCGCGGTCCTCGATCTGGGCCGTGCTCGAGAAGTTGGCGCTGCCGTCGCTGACATCGCGCTGGGGCGCCGGATACTTGCTGGCGATGTTGCGTCCGACTTCGCTGATGCGGCCGGCAGGAATGACGTTGCCCGGGAAGGCGGTGCGGCCGTTACCATTCGCATCACCCGTCAGGGGATCGTAGATCACGACCAGGTTACCGGCGGCATCGCGCGACTGCGAGAAGTCGCCCGCTTTTTCGCGCGCGGTCGGGAAACGCAGCGAGCCGTTGCGGGTCGTGTTGGAGCCGTAGCCTTCCGACGAGAACCAGAAGAACGTGCGGTTCTTGATGATCGGCCCGCCGATGCCGCCGCCACCCAAGTGGAAATAGGTTTCGGGCAACGGCACGTTGTCCAACTTCGAGAAGAAGCCGTTCGCCGCGCCCCAGCGGGGACGTCCCTGGTAGAAGCCGCTGCCGTTCCAGCTGTTGCCGCCCGACTTGGTGGCGACGTTAAACGTGCCGCCGCCGGTACGGCCGGTCTCGGCGTCATACTGGTGCACCTGAACGTTGACGCCTTCGAGCGCCTCGATGCTGGGGTTGGCCGACGCGCGGTTGCGCAGGTCGGTGACCGGCACGCCGTCGACAAGGTAGTTGTTGGCGCGGCGCGCGCCGCCGCCGAGCGACAGCAGCGAGGCGTTGGTCTGGTCCTGCTGGCGATTGAACTGCGCGTCGCCCGAGGCCACCACGGTCGGCACCGTCACGGCGAACAGGAACGCCGAACGGCCACCGCTCGGCAGTGCTTCCAACTGCTTGGAGTCAATCACACTGCCCGTCGAGGCGTTGGAGGTGTCGATTAGCGGCGCTTCGCCGGTCACCGTGATGGTTTCCTGCAGCTGACCGACATCGAGCTTGACGTCCATGGTCACGAATTGCTGCGTCGCAACGCGGATCCCTTTGTTCTCAAAAGTCTTGAAGCCTGTGAGCGCGGCCTTCACCGTGTAGGTGCCGGGAGGCACGGCCGAGAAATTGTAACCACCCTGCTCGTTCGAAACGGCTTCTCGTACTGCGCCGTTCGCTTCGTTGGTGAGCGTCACCGTCACGCCGGGCACGATGCCACCCGAATCGGTCACCGTCCCGCGCACACCGCCCGTGAACGTCTGCGCCCAGGCCGTGCTCGACACCAATGGAACCATTAGCAGTGCCACTAGGCCCCACCGTAACAAGGAATTCCTCATACTTGCTTTCCTCCAAATCGAAGAAGTCTGCCGCCAGCCGTACCCGGCGTGAACAGACACAACGCAGCCGCAGAGATCAAGCCAATTTCAACGAGCGAGCCTCATGTGACGCTTTTCTAACAAAGATGCGGGAGTGTAGGTCACCCACCTCAAGGTTTGCAAGGTCAGAACGGTCGTCAGGCCTACGGAATTTTGGATTCACAGACGACTTGAATGGGGCAGACCGCTCGCCAGACTGAAACCCGAACGGCGAGAGGTCAGATCCTTTTTAGTCGGTGACGGCGCCCTGGCTGGCGGTCGAGACCTGCCGGGCGTACTTGGCCAGAACGCCCCGCGTGTAGCGGGGTTTGCGAGGCCGCCAGGCCTTCCGTCGGGCGCGCCACTCCTTCTCGCTCATTTCCACGCTCAGCGTGCGCGTTCGCGCGTCGATCGTTACCGTGTCCCCGTTCTTGACCAGGGCCAGGGGCCCGCCGACAAACGCCTCGGGGGTAATGTGCCCGACCACGAAGCCGTGCGTGCCGCCGCTGAATCGTCCGTCGGTGATCAAGGCCACCTCGGCGCCGAGGCCGCGGCCCATGATGGCACTGGTCGGCGACAGCATCTCGCGCATTCCCGGTCCACCCTGCGGGCCCTCGTAGCGAATGACGATGACGTCGCCCTTCTTGATCTTGCCGGCGAGAATCGCGGCGAGCGCGGCCTCTTCGCGGTCGTAAACCCGCGCCCGCCCGCTGAATCGCTCGCCTTCCTTGCCGCTGATCTTCGCCACGGCGCCGTCGGGCGCGAGGTTGCCGCGCAACACCACGAGGTGACTGTTCTTCTTTATGGGATCGGCGACCGCGCGCACCACGGTCTGCCCGGCCGGATAATCCGCCGTGTCGCGCAGGTTCTCGGCCAGCGTCCGGCCGGTGACCGTCATCGCATTACCATGCAGCAAGCCCGCGTCGAGCAGCCGCTTCATCAACGGGGTCAGGCCGCCGATCTTGATCAGCTCCGCCATCACGAACTTGCCGCTTGGCTTCAAGTCGGCCAGCACCGGCACCTTTCTGCCGATGCGCGTGAAGTCGTCGAGCGACAGCTTCACCTCCGCCGCGTG
>JANMUX010000277.1:0-7835 GCA_031392125.1 Acidobacteriota bacterium
CGCACGCGCACCCTGCGAGTCCGCCTCTCGGCAGCGAATGTCGGCGGCACGCTCCGGCCGGGCCTTTACGGCACCGTCGTCCTCGAATCGGCCGGACCGCAGGTGATCACCGTACCGCGTGACGCGGTAGTTGACACCGGACTGCAACAGCACGTTTTTGTCGCGACCGGCGAGCGATTCGAGCCGCGGGTCGTCACGCTCGGCGTGCAGCTGGCCGACCGCGTCGAGATCCGTAACGGTCTGGAGGCGGGCGAGCAGGTCGTGGCCGCGGGCGTGTTCCTGCTGGATTCGGAAAGCCGGCTGCGCGCAACTGGTGGCGCCGGCGGCCACAGCGGTCACGGCGGGTCCTCCTCCACCAGCCAAGCCAAGCCGCCAAACCCGGTTGCTGACCCGCACGCGGCCCATAAACAGTAACCGCCATGGTCGAACGCATCATCGAACAGTCGGTCCGGCACAAGTGGGTGGTCTTCGGAGCGGTGCTCGTGCTCGCGCTATGGGCGGTCGACTCGGTGCGCAAGACGCCGCTTGATGCGCTGCCAGACCTCTCCG
Source organism: Acidobacteriota bacterium (assembly GCA_031392125.1). Classification (GTDB taxonomy): domain Bacteria; phylum Acidobacteriota; class Vicinamibacteria; order Vicinamibacterales; family UBA2999; genus 12-FULL-67-14b. Next base: position 550 of record JANMUX010000277.1, read on the forward strand.
ATCCGCAGGTCATCGTCTTCACCGAGTGGATGGGGCGCAGTCCCGATCTGGTCGAGGAGCAGGTCACGTATCCACTCGTTCGTGCCCTGCAGAGCACGCCGGGGGTCGCCACGGTGCGCGGCTACTCGATGTTCGGCATGAGCTTCACCTACGTAATTTTTGGAGATGGCACCGACATTTACTGGGCGCGCACGCGCGTGCTCGAGCAACTTGGGCGCGTCCAGCAACTGCTGCCACCCGAGGTCTCGCCGATCCTGGGGCCTGACGCGAGCGGCATTGGGTGGGTGTACCAGTACATCCTGAAGGACAGTACCGGCCGGCTGGATCTGGCCGAACTCCGGGCCCTGCAGGACTTCACCGTGCGCCCCGCCCTGCAGGCGGCCGCCGGCGTGGCCGAAGTCGCGTCGCTCGGCGGCTTCGAGCGCCAGTACCAGATCGTGATCGATCCCGATCGGCTGGTGAGCTTCGGGCTGACGCTGACCGACATTACGCGTTCGGTGCGCGATGCCAACGCTGAAGTAGGTGCGCGCGTGCTGGAACTCGCCGGTCGCGAGTACGTGCTTCGTGGCCGCGGCTACGTCAAGACGCTGGCGGATCTCGAACAGAGCGTGGTCAGCGTCGGCGCGGGTGGCACGCCCGTCCGCCTGGGAGACGTCGCGAGCGTTCGCTATGGGCCCGAGATTCGGCGCGGCGCCGCCGATTGGAACGGCACTGGCGAAGCGGTCGGTGGCATCGTCGTGATGCGGATTGGATCCAACGCGTTGCAGGTGATCCGGGCGATCGAGGCCGAAATCGCCACGTTGGGACTTCCCGACGGCGTCCACCTGATTCCCACCTACGACCGATCGGAGCTGATCCTCGGCTCGGTTAACACGTTGAGAAAGACCCTGCTTCAACAAGCGGTGATCGTCACGATCATCTGCCTCGTCTTCCTGTTCCATGCGCGTTCGGCGCTGATCGTGATGATCGTGCTGCCGCTGTCAGTACTCATGTCGTTCATTGCCATTCGGTATCTGGGACTGTCGTCCAATATCATGTCGCTCGGCGGGATTGCCATCGCGATCGGCGAGCTGGCCGACGCGGTCATCGTGCTGATCGAAAATGCGCATGTCCGCCTGGCGGCGGCACCGCCGGAGTCCGATCGCAAACAGATCATCGTCGACGCCTGCAAGGAAGTGGGCCGGCCAATCTTCTTCTCGCTGCTGCTGATCACGGTCAGCTTCCTGCCCATCTTCACGCTGACCGGCCAGGCGGGCAAGCTGTTCACGCCGCTCGCGTTCACGAAAACGTTTGCGATGTTCGCCGCAGCGATTCTTTCCATCACGCTGGCGCCGCCGTTGATGGTGCTGCTGCTCAAGGGACGATTTCGCAGCGAGGCCACCAATCCCGTGAGCCGGATCCTGAGCACGCTGTACCGCCCGATTGCCGTGATGGTCGTACGATTCCGCATTGTCGTCGTCGCGGCCGCCGCGCTGTTGATGATCGCCACCGTGCCGGTGTTTCAGCGGCTCGGCTCAGAGTTCATGCCGCCGCTCGACGAGGGCTCACTGCTGGTGATGCCCACCACGTTCCCGGGTATCGCGATCGAAGAGGCTCGCCGGGCGCTCACCGCCCAGAACCGCATCGTCATGCGCTTCGCCGAGGTCGCTTCCGTGCACGGAAAAGCAGGCCGCGCCGAGACCGCCACCGACCCGGCCCAGCTCGACATGATCGAATCGGTGATTGCGCTCCGTCCGCGCGACCAGTGGCCCACCAGCTACACGCCCCGGTGGTATAGCGAGCGGGCCCCCGACTGGGTAAAACGCGGTCTGCGGCGCATCTGGCCCGAGCAGCAGGCACGGACGCTGGCGGGGTTGTCGCGCGACCTGGATGCCGCGCTGCAGATGCCCGGCTACCAGATGGCGATCGCCCCGCCGATCCGCACGCGCATTGACATGCTTTCGACCGGGGTCCGAACGCCGGTCGGGATCAAGGTCTTCGGCGAGGACCTGACTGAGATCGAGCGCGTCAGCGTGGCGCTCGAGGGCATGCTGCGTCAGGTGCCCGGGACGCGCAGCACTTTCGCCGAGCGCCAGACCGGTCGTGAGTACGTGGACATAGTCCCCAACCGCGAGGCGATCGCGCGCTACGGCCTGACGGTTCGCGACGTCCAGGACGTGGTCGAGGCCGCAGTCGGCGGGATGACGGTGTCGACGGCGATTGCCGGTCGGGCGCGGTTCTCGATCAACGTGCGCTACGCCGCCGATCGGCGCTCGGATCCGCAGGCGCTGCGCCGCATTCTCGTGCCGGTCCAGTCGACCGCCAGTGTGACGGACTTCGGCGGCGGCGGCGCGGGTGCCGGCACCAGCGCCCTGGGCGGCGGAATGGCCGCGTCCGGCGGCGGTGGCGCCGCGGGCGGAATGGGTGGTGGCATGTCTGGCGGCGGTGGCGGGCAGCGCGGCAGTCCGGCATCCGGTAGTGGTTCCCCCGGCCAGGCGGCACCGCCAATGGCTGGACTCACCTCGTCGTCTCCAGACTTCATGGAGCAGTGGCGGCAGCCTGGCGCGGCCGTGCCGCTCGGCGACCTCGCGGAGGTGCGCGTGACCACCGGCCCACCGATGATCAAGGACGAGAACGGCGTGCTCGTTGGATACGTCTTCGCCGACATCGACCAGACCCAGCGCGACCTCGGCGGCTGGGTCACCGACGCCAAGACGCTGGTGGCGGCGCAGCTTACGCTCCCCCCGGGTTATCGCCTGCAGTGGACCGGCCAGTACGAGTTCCTCGCCGAGATGGAAGCGCGCCTTCGCTACGTCATTCCGTTCACGCTGGTGCTTGTCGTGGCGCTGCTCTATCTCTCGATGCGCGGTTGGCCGCAGACGTTCCTGGTGTTGTCGAGCCTGCCGTTCGCGGTGGCCGGCAGCGTCTGGCTATTGGCGTTCATGGATTACAACCTGTCGACGGCGGTGTGGGTCGGCTTGATCGCGGTTGCCGGCATCGCCGCGGAAACCGGCATCGTGATGGTGGTCTACCTGGATGAAGCCTTCACGCGCTACATGCGTGAGGGTCGGATCCACACGCCAGACGATGTCGATGCTGCCGTGGTGGAAGGTGCTGCGGCGCGTGTCCGGCCGCTGGTCATGACGGTTGCGACGACGGTGCTCGGCCTGCTGCCATTGCTGTGGGAGGCCGGTGTCGGCGCGGACGTGTCGGCACGAACCGCGGCGCCGGTGGTTGGTGGCTTGTGGTCGTGCATGGTGCTGACGTTGCTGGTGCTGCCGGCCGCCTACGCGATGTGGCGCCGGCATCAGGTACGCGTGTCGATCGCCGAGCCCGCACCCGCCGCACTCGCGCTCGCGGGGTCAGTCGGCATCGCCTGAGCAGCGGCTGAGCGCTCACTTGGCAGACAGCTCCGTCCTCGCCGTGGCGGCGATCGCGATCACGCCCGGGTGCTTCAGCCGGCGTTCGACGGAGATCGCGTAAAACCGCTCGACGACACTGGGCGCCCGGCCGACGATCGCCACCCGGTAATGACGACAGACCTCGCGTTCGATGAGGGTCGGCGCCGGAAACACGGCACGCCCGCTTTCACCAAATGCCTTCAGCAACGCCGAATCCTCGAACTCCCCGGCCACCGCAGGATGCAGGTCCTCTGCTTCGAACCACTGGTCGAGCGAGCGCCGCAGGGCGGTGTTGACGGTCGGCAGCAAGGCCGGCGCCCCGGTCAACGAACGGGGAAATCGTCGGCGTAACCGGCGCGCCAGCGGCCCGGCAGCAAAAAATGTCGTACCGGATTCGGCCAGCAGATGATTGAACACTTTGGCCCGGACGTGCGGGGCGGCCGGGCTGTCGCTGATCACGACATCGAGTGCATGCGCGGCCAGCTGTGTCACGAGTTGGTCGGGATGGTCCTCCCTGCAAGTCATCTGCACCGGATCGGGTCCCTCGACAACGGGCCGCAGCAGGCGATATGCGATCAGCTTGGGCACTGCATTGGCCACCCCAACCGCAAACGGCATCGCCCGTCCTGACGGCCGACCCTTCAGCGTCTCCTGTAACTCACGACCGGCGGTGAAAATCTCCTCGGCGTGTCGATACACGACCCGACCCACTTCGGTGAGTACGAGCGCGCGCCCTTGTCGTTCCAGCAGGCGCTCACCGAGTGATGCCTCCAGCATCTTCACCTGCGCGCTGATGGTCGGCTGCGACAACCGCAACTTGGCGGCCGCCTTTGAGACCCCGCCTTCGCGCACGACGGTCCAGAAGTAGAGCAGGTGGTGATAGTTCAGCCAATCCATGTGCCTGAGATAGTAAAACCCTACCGAACAGTTCGCAACTTTCTATTTGTCTATAAATCAACCGCTCCCTAGGCTGGACCACATGGACAGAAGAGGAGGGTGTGATGGTGTACTTTCCGAATGGTGACCTGGGCGCGGGACCGTCAGGACGAGAGCAGGCCACGCGCATCCTGATCCGCAAGACGGCCGGACTGCCGCGGTCCCTCGCTCAGCTGGCCCGCCACCGACTCGAGTTCGCGTTGGGACGATTCGGTACACACGTCAGGTCAGTGACCGTTCGCCTCGCGGATCTGAACGGGCCGCGCGGCGGGGTGGACAAACACTGCCTGGTCGAGATCCGGCTCAACTCGCCGCGACGGGCGATTGTGATCGAGGACACCGACGTCGATGCCGAGGTGGCCATCGGCCGCGTCGCTGAACGGGCCGCCCGCGTCGTCGCCCGCGCCGTGCAATCGCTGACCGACTGGCGACCTTCACACGGCCGTTCGTGAACCGGAGCACGCGACGACCGCGACCACGGCAGCGATCACCGTGGGAGTCTCGCGTGCAGCGCCGCGATTTCGCGCCTGAGCTCGCGCACTTCTCCGAGGATTACCTGGGTATGCGCTTCTCCCTCACCCTTGAGATCCTCCGTCACCTGCGACTGCATGGCGTTGACCACGACCGCAATGAACAGGTTCAACACCATGAAGGTCGCGATTAGCAGGTAGATGACGAAGAACAGCCATGCGTATGGCGAGTGCGCCATGACGCCGCGAGCGATGTCCGGCCAGCCTTCGACGGTCATGATCTGAAACAGGGTGAACAGGGAAGTGCCGAGACCACCGAAAAACTCCGGAGCGATCGCGCCGAAGAGCTTCGTGGCGATCACCGCGGAGACGTACAGCACGAGCACCATCAGCCCGATGATCGACGCCATGCCTGGCAGCGCCGTCAGCAAGGCGGTGACCACCCCGCGCATCGAGGGCACCAGTGCGACCAGCCGCAAGACGCGAAGCACCCGCAGGGCCCGCAGCACGCTGAAGGCGCCACCGGTAGGCAGCACCGCGATCCCGACGACCACGAGATCGAACACCCGCCACGGGTCGTGGAAGAAGCGGCTGCGATACACGAGCATGCGCAGCAGCAACTCGGCAACGAACACTCCCAGGACGATCCGGTCGAAGGCGTGGAGCCAATTGCCGAAGCGGGCGACGACTGCGGGAGAGGTGTCGAGCCCTAACGCGATCGCGTTCGCCACCACGAGTGCGACGATGACCCGGTCAAAGCTGCGGTGTTCGATCAGCGCGCGTGCCGCGGCGAGCCACGCCCGCATCAGAGTCCGCCGGGCGCCAGTGGCGCGTTATTAACGTGTCGGAAAGTCATCAAGGCACCAGCGGGCAGCGTAGGGCATTGTCGCAAGATAGACAAATAGGAACTCGCAAAGGAAGGCACTGGTTTTTACTATCGAAGATGTTGATCGGATAACGGGGGCGTTTAACCTGGGCGTGGGGCCGACTGGACTGTGCGTGGAGGGTCGTGATGTTTGACACGTTCCTGAGCCCGCCCGTCCTGGCGTTCGCACTGGGGGTGGTGGCAACCTTGATCCGGTCGGACCTCGAGGTGCCGCCGGCGATCGCGAAGTTCCTGGCGCTCTACCTCATGTTCGCGATCGGCATTCATGGCGGCCACGGCCTGCACGAGACCGGGCTGTCCGGTTCGATTGCGATGGTGCTGCTCGCGGCCATGCTGCTGGCCATCGTCGTGCCCCTTTATAGCTTCTTCATTCTTCGCCGGCAGCTGGATGCGCATAACGCGGGTGCGATTGCCGCCACCTACGGGTCGGTCAGCGCCGTCACGTTCGTGACCGCCAGCGGCGTGCTGTCGTCGCTTGACATTCCTTCTGGCGGGCACATGGTCGCCGCGCTGGCGCTGATGGAATCGCCGGCGATCGTGATCGGCGTGCTGCTCGCGCGCCGGTCAGTCGCGAGCAGCGGCGGCAGCGGCGCCGGGCTGTGGTTAGTGACGCGCGAGGCCGCGGTCAGTGGCGCGGTCGTCCTGATTGTCGGGAGCCTGCTGATCGGGTATCTCGCCGGCGACGCCGGCTGGCGCCAACTCGCGCCGTTTACCGACGGCATTTTTCTCGGCATGCTGTCGTTCTTCCTGCTGGACATGGGCATTATTGCCGCCAGGCGGGCACGGGATGTGGCGGCGTTCGGCGCGTTCCTGCCGCTCTTTGCGATTGTCGTTCCGCTCGTGAACGCCGCGCTGGGACTCGGGCTGGCTTACCTGATGGGACTCGCCGAGGGTGACGCGATTCTCTTCATCACGCTCGCGGCAAGTGCCTCCTACATTGCGGTCCCGGCCGCCATGCGCCTGGCAATGCCGGAGGCCAACCCAAGCCTGTATGTCTCGATGGCGCTGGCGGTGACGTTCCCCTTCAACATCTTGATCGGCATCCCGCTGTACGTCTGGGTCGTCCGCTCCCTGTGGAGCTGAGTGGCAGGTCGCTTTTCATATAGATAATAACGAACGAGTGTAGTGATACTTGCTCTTTGTGTATGTGAGAGCAACCGTCTAACCTGCCTGCATGCTCTGGATGTATGCCGGCTTCATCGCACTGGTGTTGCTCCTGCTTGCCCTCGACCTTGGAGTGTTCCATCGCACCGCGCACGTCGTGTTGGTGCGAGAAGCGCTGGGATGGTCGGCTTTCTGGATCAGCGTCGGCATGGCCTTTGCGGTGTTCATCTACTTCGGCTACGAATACCACTGGTTGGGACTCGGCCTGACCCCCGACCTCATGACCGTCGCTCCGGCCACCGTGCCAGGGCTGGGTGTCGTCTATAACGACGGCACCAGCGCCACGGTCAAGTACCTCACGGGCTACCTGGTCGAGAAGTCATTGGCCGTCGACAACATCTTTGTCATCGCGATGTTGTTCGGCTTCTTCGCCGTGCCCGCCGTCTACCAGCACCGGGTGCTGTTCTGGGGGATCATCGGCGCGCTCGTCATGCGCGGCGCCATGATCGC
>JANMUX010000291.1:0-2390 GCA_031392125.1 Acidobacteriota bacterium
CATCAGCAACAACGCGGGCGTCGACTACTACGGCGTCGGCCCGCTGCTGAAGTCGCGGCAGGTGCGCAAGATGATCTCGACCTATGTCGGCGAGAACAAGGAGTTCGAGCGGCAGTTCCTGCACAAGGAGATCGAAGTCGAACTGGTGCCGCAAGGCACATTCTCCGAGCGCATGCGGGCGGCCGGGGCCGGCATCGGCGGCTTTTTTACGCCCACTGGTGCGGGCACGTTGATCGCCGAGGGCAAGGAAAGCCGTGTCATCGACGGCCGCACGTACATTCTGGAGGCGCCGCTCGCGGCCGACTTTGCGTTCGTCAAGGCGTGGAAGGGCGATCGTGTCGGCAACCTGGTCTACCGGAAAACCGCGCGCAACTTTAATCCGGTGATGGCCACCGCCGCTCGTCACACGATCGCCGAAGTCGAGCAGCTGGTCGATGCCGGCACCTTGGAGCCGGACGGCATTCATACGCCAGGCATCTTCGTGAAGCGCCTGCTGCAGGGCCCCCAGTACGTGAAGCGGATCGAGAAACGGACCGTCAGCCATGGATAAGCGCGATCGCATCGTGCAACGCATCGCCCGCGACCTGAAAGATGGCGACTACGTGAACCTCGGGATCGGCATGCCGACGCTGGTCGCCAACTGCGTTCCCGCTGGTATCGAGATCACGCTGCATTCCGAGAACGGGATGTTGGGCGTCGGGCCATATCCGCGTGAAGCAGATGTCGATGCTGACCTGATCAACGCCGGCAAGGAAACGGTGACCGAGCTGCCCGGCACGTCGTACTTCAGCAGCGCCGATTCGTTTGCCATGGTTCGCGGCGGCCACATCGATCTCACGGTGCTTGGCGCACTCGAAGTCGACGAGGCCGGCAATCTTGCCAACTGGATGATTCCCGGGAAGATGGTGAAGGGCATGGGCGGCGCCATGGACCTGGTCGCGGGCGCCAAGCGGGTGGTGATTGCCATGGAGCACACCACCAAGGACGGCGGCCACAAGATTTTGCCGGCCTGCTTGTTGCCGTTGACTGGCATGAAAGTGGTCAACCGGATTGTCACCGAGCTGGCGGTGATCGACGTGACCGCCGACGGTTTACTGCTGCAGGAGATTGCGAGCGACACGACGCTCGAAGCTGTAATCGCGGCCACTGGAGCGACGCTGCGCATCGCCGAGCCCCTGGGTCGGTTCTAGCGCCAGACAACGCTCGAACGTCCCGGGACGGAACTTACGACGCTTTGTCCTCGTCCGTACGAGGGGATGAGGTGCAGATGCGAAAAGCGCTGTTGACGATCGTGGTGGCGGGGTTCCTGTCGCAGATTGCCGGGGCGGCGCAGATCCCAGATTTGGCAACCTATCGGGTCACCGGCACGCGCCTGGCGATCGGCCAAGACGTCCGCATTGAACGCGACGAAGAAGTTACCGATGCGGCCGTCGTGGTCGGCGGCTCGCTGGTTGTTGACGGCCGGGTGCGCGACGGCATTGTGGTCGTTGGTGGCGACCTGCGGCTGGCGGCGACCGCTGACGTGCGCGGCGACATCGTGCTGGTCGGCGGCCAGTTGACGCGCGACCAGGGCGCCCGGCATGTCGGCGGGGTCAACTACATTTCCTTTGGCGACTGGTCACGGCGTACTTGGGCCTGGTTCCCGGCACTGCAGTTCGGCGATTTCGGCCGCTGGTTGAGCCTGGCGGGCACGTTTGCTCGCGTGTCCCTGCTGGCCCTCCTCATGGCGGTGGTCCTCATCGTCGCGCGACCGGCCGTGGCGCGCAGTGGGCGCGCCGCAGTGGCGGAACCCCTCCGCGCCGGATTGGTTGGTCTGGCAGCGGAAGTGTTCTTCGTGCCGTTCCTGATTGCCACCTCGATCGGCCTGGCCATCACCATTATCGGCATCCCTTTCGTCGCGTTGCTCGTGCCGCTGGCGATCGTCGTGGCCATGTTCGCGCTGGTTCTTGGCTTCACGTCCTTGGCCTGCCGGCTGGGCGAATGGGTCGAAGACCGCCTGGGCTGGCAGCCGGGCAACGCTTTTCTGGCCACGGCGATTGGTTTCTTCCTGATTCTGGGACCGACCTTGGCGGCGCGCTTTGTCGGCATCGGCCCCGACGCGCTGCGCCCGATGGCGTTCGCCCTCCTGATGGTCGGACTCGCGGTTGAGTTTGTCGCGTGGACCGTCGGCTTGGGCGCGGCGATTCTGACCGGTTTAGGACGGTGGCATACGGTGCCACCGCCGATCTCTATAAGCCCGGCGCCGCAGGCGCACAGCGTTTCTTACTGAGGCGTTTCTTACTGAGGCGTCGCTTACTGACCGCCCGGAGTGGTCAGACCCGGACGAACCTGCACGAGGGCATTCGCGGTCGAGATCACCTTGTTGCCTTTTTTCAGCAACAGGCGAATGC
>JANMUX010000318.1:0-5359 GCA_031392125.1 Acidobacteriota bacterium
CGCTCGCGCGTGACGACGAGCGCGGTACGTAACACAGCGCGCCGCCAGTTACTGGTCGGCGCGCTGTCAATCGCGCTATGGGTCGTGGTGGCGGCCGCGGGCCGCTGGATCGGCTTCTCTTAACGCCCGCCCGGCTTCTTCGGGGGCGGCGCGCCACCTTCCACCGGGTCGCGTCCGTCCTTCGGCGCGCCGGTGCCCGACGATCCCATGAACAGCTTGCGGCCGTCGGTGAACGTGACGTCGCGGCCATTGGCGCGCTTGAGCGAATGGTCCTTCGTCTGGTAGCCGTCGACGACGATCTCGGTGCCGTTGATCAGCGAGTCCCTCGTCACGCCGCGGCGCAGCAGCGTATTGGGCGTGCCGCCCTCGATCATCCAGACTTCCGGCTTGCCGTCCTTGATGACCTCGATGTGAATCCAGGTGTGCGGATTGACCCACTCGAGCCTGACGATCTTGCCCTGCAGCCGGATCGGCGCATTCGGATCGAACTCCGCGCCAAACGCGTGGTGCGCCACCAGCGATCGGCCGGCGAGGATCAGTCCCGCGCCTGCCACGATGGTCCCGATTGTCGTTCGCATGTTCATTGTTGTTTCCCCGTCCGCTTCTCTTCGTTTCGCGCGCCGCTCAGCACGTTGGCCAGGGCGTAGTTCCCTTCGTGGCACGCGTACTCATAGATTAACTCGTTGGTGGCCTGAAATGGAATCTCTCCGGTAAACGGGCTCACGAAGGTGGTCGGGTCCTCGACCGTAAAGCGGTAGTTGATGGTGTTGGCGTCAACCCGGCGAAAGCGCTCGATGACATGGAGGTTTTCGGCCGAGCCACGGAAGGGCTGCTGCAGCGGAAAGTTGGTGGTGTCAACCACCAGCGTGTCGCCCTCCCAGTGCCCGATCGAGTCGCCCATCCACGGGCGAATGTGCTTGGGCACGTGGGTGCCGCCGATGCGGACGATGCGCGCGTCGTGGACCATCTCCATGAGAATCATCACGTGGTCCGGCGTCTGCACGATCTGCAGGTTGTTGTTGTAGAAGTAGTTGGGAATCAACGGCGTGGTCGGCCCGAACGACAGCAGGCACCGCTCGGCGAGCGGCCGGAACTCGGGATGATCGTATTGACCGCGTCCCGCCATCATTTTCAAGCGCGCCTGGGTCCGCGCCCGCGCTTCGGGCGTGGTCGCCGGCAGCCGGCCGTCGGGCGGATCGATGATCAGCGAACTGCGGAACTGGCCGTCGACCACCGCGACCCGCTCACCCGGGTCGAGCCAGAAATTGTTGTAACCGCCGACATTGCCGGCGGCGCCGGTCGAACCGTCACCCCCCTGGGGTGGCGCGGGACGATTGGGATCGCTGTCCTGGTTCAACCGCTCAACGCGATCGGCGGTGGCCTTCTCCATCTTCGCGGCCTCGGCTTCGCTCAGCACGAGGTTGCTCACGCCCTGCGGACGCTCGAGCGGGGTGATGGTGGCGTTGCTCCAGGTTCCCTGCAGGTCCGGCTTGCCATCTGCCGTTCGCGGCATGGTCCACGGTTTAACAGTGCCGGCCGGCGCCTGCCCCTGCAGCGTGACGAGGCCCAGCGACGCGAGGCCGATGGCCGCAACCGCGCCGGCGAGAACCCTGAATCCTGATTGTTGCCGCGTTGACGCCATGTCGCCCTCTTACTGGTTAACCTACTGAGCGGTTTTCCGGAACTTTCCGTACAGCAATTCTTCGACGAACTCGACGCACTTGAACTGGTTCAGCCGCGCGTCGGGATTGATGTGCCGGTAAAGCGGCATGCGAATCTTCCACGGCCGGCTAAACGTGCCCGGGTCCTCGATCGTGGCTTCGTACCACAGGTGGTCGGGGCCCTGCGGGGTGTAGCGCTCGACGACCTTCATTTGCTCGGTATGGTGATTGCCGGCACGGTCGAACCACGTCTGGTCGTTCATGCCAGTCACGGTCACCACGAGCGTGTCGCCTTCCCACTTGCCGACCGACTGCCCCATCCACGAATCCACCGGCGCTTCGCCCGGGTCCTTCAGGTAAATGTTGCGGACGGCACCGGCGAACTCGTACGAGAAAAAGATCGCCTTGTCGCTGTGGAGAATCTGGAAAGGGTGTGGCAGGTAATTGGCGCGCGGCACACCGGGCAGGTAGCACTTGATCTCGGGATCCCGGTTCAACCAGTCCTCCTGGTTGGCCTTCTGCTTCTTTGCCGCCTCGGGCAGGTAGGGGATCTCATCGCCCACAACGACACCCACGCCGCCCGGCACGGCGCCGATCGCGCCTAGCGCGATCACCGACGGCGCGGGAACCGGCACGACGGGCCCAGGCCGGAAGGCCATGGCCGCTGTGGCGTTGTGGGATAACACGTCGTAGTTAGCGGTGTTGAGCGCCTGCCACACACCATTCAAGTTAGGCTTGCCGTCAGCCAACCGAGCGGGACGCGCTGCCTGACCGGTGGCCGGCGCCGCCGCCCAAAATGCGGTGGCCACGACTGCCGCAGTGATTACCGCGACTGAAATCTCTCTCACGGCTCTCGGAGCAATCACGCACCCTCCAACAAGCCGAGATGCTGACATTCAGAGAGTGGGGTGTCAAGGAGCCTCGAGACCCAATTATGATGACGGGCATGCTTCAACCTCGTCTTTCGGCCACGACGCTGACCTGCGTCGCGCTCATCCTTCTGGCAGATTTCCCGGTCACGGCGCAGCGGCGGCCGGCCGCCAGGCCGCAGCCGGCACCGGTGCTCAGCTTTTACGAGGTGCACGAGCAGTCGATTGTCGATCTACAGGCGGCCCAGGCCGCAGGCAAGGTGACCGCGCGTGGCCTCGTGGACTCGTACCTGGCGCGCATTCAGGCCTACGATCAGGCCGGTCCCCGTTTGAATGCCCTGGTCACCATCAACCCGCGGGCCCGCGAGGAAGCGGACGCCCTGGACCGCGAGCGCGCCGAGAAAGGTCCGCGCGGACCGCTGCATGGCATTCCGGTCCTGATCAAGGACAACTACGACACCGCCGACATGCCCACGTCTGGCGGCTCGCTTGGCCTCGCCACGCTGCAGCCGGCAGCCGACGCGTTCCAGGTGCGCAAGCTGCGTCAGGCCGGCGCGGTCATTCTCGGCAAGACCACCATGCACGAGCTCGCGGCCGGCATCACCACCATCTCGTCGATGACGAACCAGACCCGCAATCCGTACGACCTGATGCGCGTGCCTGGTGGCTCCAGCGGCGGCACCGGCGCGGCCATCGGCGCCAGCTTTGCCGCGGCCGGCATGGGCAGCGACACGTGCGGCTCCATTCGCATTCCCGCCGCCAACCAGAATCTCGTCGGCCTGCGCGGCACCCACGGCCTGTCGAGCCGCACCGGCGTCATGCCGCTGTCGTCGACGCAGGATATCGCCGGGCCCTTGGCGCGCACGGTCACCGACCTGGCGATCATGCTGGATGCCACCGTCGGGCCCGATCCTACTGACCCGATTACCGCTGAGGGCGCACCGCACATTCCCACGTCGTACCGCGACGGCCTGGCGCCCGGCGGACTGAAAGGTGCGCGCATCGGCGTGTTGCGCGGGCTGTTTGGCTCTGCTCCTGAAGACGACGAGGTCGGCGGGCTGGTGCGAAAGGCGCTTGATGGCATGAAGGCCCAGGGCGCGACCCTCGTCGACATCGTCGTCCCCGGCCTCGACGACTTGTTGCGCGACAGCAGCGTGATTGCCGACGAGTTCAAGTTCGACCTGGCGGCGTACCTGGCGAAGCAGCCGAATGCGCCGGTGAAGTCGCTTGGCGAGATCATCGAGCGCGGCTTGCATCACGAGCAGCTCGACGCCACCTTCCGGCTGCGCAACGCGCCCGAGAAGAGAGAGACGGAACACTATCGCCAGGCAATGGTGAAGCGCCGCGCACTGCGCGCGGCGGTTCTGGCCACGCTCGAAGAGCAGCGCATCGACGTGCTCGCCTATCCGACCATGCGCCGCAAGCCCGTGGTCATTGGCGATCCGCAAGCCGGCAGCAACTGCCAGTTGAGCGCGACGACCGGGCTTCCGGCGATTTCGGTGCCGGCCGGCTTCACTACCGATGGTCTGCCGATTGGTTTGGAGCTTCTCGGCGGCGCGTTCACCGAAGCCACGCTGCTCAAGTACGCGTATGGCTGGGAGCAGGCCACCAAGCCTCGCCGTGCCCCGTTCAGTACACCGGCGCTCGTCAACGGCGCCGCGCCGCTGGCGGCGAGCTTCGAGACAACGATTGGCGGCAGCGTGGTGAAGTTCAATTACGACCGCTCGACCGGCGCGCTGCGCTACGAAGCAACGACTGCCCCGCTCGGCACCGACCGCATCCTGGCACTGACGCTGCAGCGGAGCGAGGGCGACAAACCGGGACCGATCATCGCCCACCTCCTGGGTCCGAACCAGTTGACCGGGGCCGGCACGCTGACGCTACGGGGCAGGGACCGGGAAGACCTGGTGGCGGGCACCCTCTACGCGCATTTCTACACGAGGCAATCACCGCTCGGTGCTGGCAGGACACAGGTCAAAGTTCCTTAGCCACAGAGGACACAGAGGACGCAGAGGCTAATACCTCTAAACGCCTGTCACGGGGAACTACTGGGGAGCGGCGGTAACAGGACAAAGCACTGATTACAGGACAAAGCGCCTGATGCCCTCTCTCAGGACCGGGCGATTGAAGTTAAGCAGTAGTCCCGTGCGAATGGTTGTGATGCGCAGGTAGGTCAACATCTGCGCGGTGAAGACCGGCTCGAAGTGGAGAACGCTCTTCACTTCAACCACGACCTGACCTTCGACGATCAGGTCGGGTCGATACTCCCCAACCAGCACGCCCTTGTAGGTCAGCGGCACCGGGCGTTCATACTCGAATCCAATGCCGTTGGATGCCAGCTCCACTCGCAGCGCGAGCGAGTACGCCTTCTCAAGCAAGCCAGCACCCAAGTGTCGGTGCACCTCAATCGCGCAACCGATGATTCGCTCGGTAAGGGGATCCCGCTGTTCCATGGGTGTGGAACGAGCATGGAGCGTGCCGCACGCATTCACTGGAAAATTGGTGGAACCGGCGAATCGAGATGGCGGAAACTGAGCACCGAAAGGATCTGAGTCGTTGAAGTTACTGCTCTGCGTCCTCTGTCTTACCTGTGGCCCATTCTTGTGGACTGGCTGCAACGACGGCGGTGTGACCATTCGCTACCTGCGTTCAGAAGACTACACATTCACGAGGGACGGGCCAGAGCAGCTTTGAAACCGAAAAATTTGCTCTGCGTCCTCTGTGTCCTCTGTGGCTAATGGACTAACGAGCCGTGCGGTAGGTGCTCGCCGCGCCCAAGTCGGTCGGGCGGCTGGCGCCCGGGCTGGCCAGCAACAACCGCATCTGATC
>JANMUX010000368.1:0-11085 GCA_031392125.1 Acidobacteriota bacterium
CGCCGTTTAGCCTCACGCCGGATCCGCGGTTCTTGTACCGCAGCGAATCCCACGACGTTGCCCTTCAGCAGGTCTGGCAGGCGATTCGACGCAAAGAAGGCTTCATCGTCCTCACCGGCGACATCGGCACCGGCAAGACCACGCTATGCCGGACCCTCCTCGAGCAGTTCGACCAGACCACGTTCACCGCGCTGATTCTCAACCCGTTTCTCTCGGTCGAGGAACTGCTCCGCGAGGTGCTTCTTAGTTTTGGCGTGGTGTCGAGAGACGCCCTGAAGAGCGGCCGCCTGGCCACGGCCAGCAAGCACGAGATGATTCGCACGCTCCACGACTTCCTGTTGTCGCTGGTGCCGCTGCATGGCAGTGCCGTGCTGATCATCGACGAGGCGCAGCACCTGTCAACCGAGGTGCTGGAGGAAATTCGCATCCTGTCGAACCTCGAGACCAACGATCAGAAGCTGCTGCAGATCGTGCTCGTCGGTCAGCTCAACCTGCTCGACTTGCTCCATCGCACCGAGCTGCGTCAGCTGGATCAGCGCATTTCGATTCGCTGTTCGCTGAAGGCGCTGACCCGAGAAGAGGTCGAAGCGTACGTCACGCATCGACTATGGGTGGCGCGTGGGTCAACGTCGGTGTCATTTACGCCGAAGGCGTTCGACCTGGTGCATGCCATCTCGGGTGGCGTTCCGCGGGTCATCAACCTGCTGTGTGACCGCGCGCTGATGGTGGCCTGCGGGGCGCAGAGCAGTCGCATTGCCGACGACCAAGTCGAGCAGGCGGCCGTGCAGATCGGCCTCGAGGTCGCGAAAGATCCGAAAGGCCTGAGCGCCAAGGCCAGGGCCGACCGTGCCAGGCCCGCCGCCGGGCCGTCACGACGCGGACTGGCGGCCGCAGCGCTGCTGGCGATCGTCGTCGCGGCTGGCGCGCTGATTTATTTCATCGGCAACCCGGTCGAGCTCTTCGCTGCCGCGAGTTTGCCGGAAGTCCGGAGTGGCGCCGTGCCGCAACTGCCGGCGCGCGTGACGCCGGTCGCGGTACCGGCCGACCCGCCGGTGTTCGCCCCGCCACCATTTGTCGCCGGAGCCTTCTCGGTGCTGGTTGGCACGTTCGATTCATCCCGTCAGGTCGAACTCCGGGAAATGGAGCTGCGGGCGCAACGACTGCCGGTGTACATGATCGACGTGATGCTGGCGCCCGGAGACGTTCGACGCCGCGTCCTGGTGGGCCGCTACCCGACGCGCGAAGAGGCCGACGCGGTGCGACAGAAGCTGGGCGGCACCATGAACGACGCTCGCGTCATTCCCGGCGAATTCGAGCGGTTCCGCACCATTCCATAGCTGGTCGCTCGCGCTACTGGTCGCGCGACTTATACAGTTTCTTCAGCGACTGGCTCACGGTCTTCATCTTGCGCTTCTCGTCGATCTGGGCGCGCGCGTCCTTGCGCACATCGAGGCTGCGCATTTCCTCCTGCAGTTTCAGGTAGCTCTCGAGCCGCTCCGCGGCGAGCGTACCGTCGGCAATGGCCTGCTTCACCGCGCAACGCGGCTCTTCGCGGTGGTGACAATCGGTGAAGTGGCACCCCGCCGCCAGGCCTTCCACGTCGTCGAACGTTTCGCGGGCCGATTCCGACTGGGTCCAGAGCTGCAGTTCGCGCATGCCTGGCGTGTCGATCAATAAGCCGCGGCTGCCCAGCAGGATTAAGTGGCGGTGACGGGTGGTGTGACGGCCTCGAGAGTCGCTGGTGCGGACATCCCGCGTCTTCAGCATCTCTTCCCCCATCAAGGCATTGACGATCGTCGACTTGCCGACGCCTGACGACCCCAGCAACGCGCCCGTGCGGCCGGGACCGAGATAGCGCTCGATGACCTCAATACCGCTGCGCTGGCGGGCGCTGATCGGGTGCACGGGAATGCCCGCGGCCAGACCGTGAATTTCGTCCAGGTCGGCGGACAGGTGCTCCGCGACATCGGTCTTGTTCAGCAGCACCACCGGGCGGGCACCGCTCTCTGATGCCATCAACAGGTAGCGCTCGAGCCGCCGTGGGTTGTAGTCGCCGTCCAGGCCCATCACCAGGAACACGGTGTCGATGTTGGCGGCGACGATCTGCTCTTCCGTCGTCTCGCCGGCAACCTTGCGCGAAAACCGGCTCCGTCGAGGCAACACTCCCTCGATGGTACCCGCGGCTTCACCGGGCGTCGGCAGCACGGCGACCCAATCGCCCACTGCCGACATGTTCTCGCGACCCTCGGCCTGGTGCCGCAGGCGCCCGGCATGCTGTGCCTGCCACTCGCCCGCCTCTACGTAGAGCCGATAGATGTAGTTGAACTCGATCGCCACGCGGGCAGGCACCAGGCCCTCGGCCGCGAACGGCGCGAACACCCGCGCCCACTCCGCATCCCAGCCCAGGTCGTTCAGGTTGAAACCCACTCGGCAGTAGGATAACAGCGCAGGAGACGCCATGCTTCACGACCTGAAACACGCGTGCCGGATGTGGCCTCACACCAAGGGCCGGCACGGGTCGATGCGATGACAGCCGGTTGCCACGAATGAGCGATCAGATTCCGCTGTTCGATCTGGCGGCGCTCGCACCGGAAGATCCGTCGGTGGCCGCCCTCGCTGCGGTGCACGCCGAGGCCAGCGCGATTGCTGCGCAGTTGCCCGCAGAGATCCGCTTCGGCACCAGTTCGTGGAGTTTTCCCGGCTGGAAGGGCATTGTCTACTCGGGTAATGTTTCGTCCTCGTCGATCGCCAGGGACGGACTGCGCCAGTATGCGGGCCACCCGTTGTTGCGAACCGTTGGCGTGGACCGCAGCTACTACGCGCCCATTCCCATCGAGGACCTGCGGCGCTATTCCGATCAGCTGCCCGATGGCTTCCGCTGCTGCACCAAGGCCCCGGCCGGCGTTACCGCGCTTACCATCGGACCGCCGGGATCGGGAGCGATCAACCCCGACTTCCTGTCAGCCGACCGGCTCATAGCCGAGCTGTTGGAGCCTTTTGCGCTGGCGTTCTCCCGTCACACTGGCCCGTTCATTCTCGAGTTCCCGCCTTTTCCGCGCGACCAGCGTCTCGAGCCCGGCGATTTTCTGGCGCGGCTCGATCGGTTTCTCGAGCGGTTGCCGCGCCAGTTCGAGTACGCCGTCGAGCTGCGCGATCAGCGGCTGCTGACGCCGGACTACCGCGCCGTACTGGCGCGTCACCGGGTCGCCCACACCTATAACTACTGGAGCGCCATGCCCATGCCGTCGGCCCAATCGGTCACCGTGCCGACCGACGACTTGCCATTTACCGTCGTTCGGTTACTGCTGCGACCCGGCACGTGGTACGCAGACCAGCGTGAGCGGTTCCGCCCGTTCGACGCGATTGTTGAACCCGACGAGGGCATGCGCCGCGACGTCGTGGAGTTGAGCGACCGCGCGCTGACGCGCGGCCGCAAGGTGTGGGTCCTGGTCAACAACAAGGCCGAGGGTTCGTCGCCGCTCACCATCATGGAGTTGGCCAGGCAGCTGGCGGCGCGGCGTTCCGCCTCAAGGCCGACCTAGTCAATGCGCAGCGCCACGAGCGGGTCGACTCGCCCTGCCCGTCGCGCAGGAATCCAGGACGCGATCAGGGCAATCAGCGTGAGTGCGAGCGGCACGGTGATGAACGTGATGGGATCGAGCGGCGAGATGCCCGGCAGCAGCGAGCGCACGGCACCGATAGACCCAAACGAGCCAAGCGCCAGCGCCATGCCAATCGCCAGACCGGTCGCCGTCAGCTTCATGCCCTGCCCCACGACCATGCCAAGCAGCGAACCTGGCGAGGCGCCAAGCGCGAGCCGAATGCCCAGTTCCTGCGTTCGCTGGCTCACGGCATACGACATCACGCCGTAAAGGCCGATGGCGGCAAGCAGCAGCGCCAACACGCCCATCGCGCCCAGCAGGTCGGCCGCCGTCCGCTGCACGAACAGGGCGCCCTGCATGTGTTCCCGCATGGTGCGCGCGTCGTAAACCGGCAAATTTGCATCGAGCCCGCGAACGGCGTCGCGCAGCCCGCCGACCAGGGCGGTGGGGTCGCCCGTGGTGCGGGCGACCAGCCGCAGCGTGCTGGCGTTTCGCTGCGACAGCGGAAAGAACAACTGCGCCACCGGCCGTTCGGTCAGCGAGCCGTACTTGGTGTCGGCCGCAATCCCGACTACTTCGATCGTGGACTCGCCCATGCGAATGCGGCCACCAAGCGCCTGGCCTTCGGGCCAGTATCGTCTCGCCATGCTTTCGTTGATGACGATGACCGCGGGCGAAGCCGGTGTATCGAGTGAACCAAACTCGCGGCCGGCGCGCAGGGCAATGCCCATGGTCTCGAAGTAACGCGGCCCGACCTGCGTGTAATTGATCGTAATCTCTTCGTTCTCGCGCGGCACGTAGCCGTCGACCCCAACCGTCGTGGAGCTGTTGCCGCCAATCACCATCGGAATGCGATTGGTGAACGCCGCCGCGGTCACCCCCGGCAGGGCATTGACCGCAGCCAGCGCGCGACGCTGGAAGTCGTGGCTGCGCTCGCCGACGTAGCCGCTCGGAAACAGATCGACCGACGCGGTCGCGGCATTAGCAAAATCGAACCCGGGCGACAGCGTTCGCGCCTCGCGAAAGCTGCGCAGAAACAACATGGCGCCGACCAACAGGACCAGGCAGACCGCCACTTGCACGACCACCAGCGCGTTACGCAGCCGTTGGCCGGTGCGGCCGCCACTGCCGCGCGTGCCCTCTTCTTTCAAGGCGTGAATGGTCTCGGGCCGCGACGCCTGCAGCGCCGGCGCCAGCCCGAACAACAAGCCGGTGACTACCGATATCGCCAGCGCAAAGAGCATCGTTGTCTGGTCCATTCGCAAGCCGAGGTCGATGGGAATGTCGATCGGCGGCACGAACGCCATGACCAGGTCGATCGTCCAATACGACATCGCCACGCCAAGGGCGCCGGCCACCGTCGCAAGCGCCATCGATTCAGTCAGCAGCTGCCGCACCAGGCGGCCGCGGCTGGCGCCAAGCGACAGGCGCACGGCCACTTCGCGCCGGCGTCCTACGGCCCTCGACAGCAAGAGATTGGCGACGTTGGCGCAGGCGATTACCAGCACTAACACCACCAGCACCGACAGCACGGCCAGGATCGGCGCCAGCGCGGTGGCCGCCCCGAACGGCGCTTCCCAGGTCTCGACCAATCGCAGCCGCCGGCCATCGTTGTTGTTGCGGTACTCGCTTTCAAGCTGCGTCATGATGGACGCGGCCTCGGCCTGCGCCTGCGCTCGCGAGACGCCTGGCTTGAGGCGTCCGATCGACTGCATCCAGCCATTGCCACGCGCGTTCAGGCGGTCGCCGCCCGTCACCTCGCGCTGCATCATCATCGGCACCCACACCGCGGTCGACACGCCGAGAAACGAACCCAGGAAGCCCTGCTGCGCGACGCCAATCACCGTCATCGGCACGTTGTTCACGGTGACCTGCTTGCCGACGATCCCCGGGTCGGCAGCGAACCGGCGCTGCCAGTAGGCGTGACTCAACACGACGACGGGGTGGCCGCCGGGCGTGAGGTCGTCCTGGCGGCTGAAGACGCGGCCGGCTGCAGCCCGCACTCCCATCACGTCGAAGAAGTTACCGGTGACCAGGCCACCCCACGCGCGCTCGGCGGTGGCGTCCACGGCAATGCTGAAGCTCTGATCGTCCTGGCCGACGTAGTCGACCAGCGTGGAGCGGTCGTGCAGGTCCTTGAAGTTGGGATACGACCACGACCGGCTCTGCCCTTCGCGGTTCTCCATGGCGGCTATCACCAGGCGCGACGGATCGACGGCGCCGGGGATGGGCCGCAGCAGCACGGCCTGGACCCAACTGAAGATCGTGGTGTTGGCGCCGATGCCGAGGCCCAGGGAAAGGATGGCGGCCAGCGTGAGCCCGGGGCTCTTCAGCAGCGACCGAATCGAGTAGCGCAGGTCAGTCAGCACAGTGGACACGGGGAGTCTCCCTGCCTGCCGTTAGACGGCGGGGGCCGGCGTTCCGTTCATGCCCGCGTCCGGGTTTGTCGGCTCGACCAGCCGCAGCATCGACGCCTCCGCGCTGATGTGGGAGTCCTTTCGCGGTCACCCGCTGGTGCGGCTCTGAGAAGCGATCCGGTCATCCAGAAACGCGCCCGCACGCGCGATGAACGTGTCTTCCCACAGATGTCCGCCAGCGAAGGCATGCTCCACGACCGCCACGCCGGCACCGCGGAGCGCCGTCACATCCGCCTCCATCTGCTCCGCCGCGTACCAGGCATCCTCGCTGCCGCGACCGAGCAGCGTGGTGGGTAACGCCGCCGCGACCGGGACGACGTCTGGTGGCACGTCGCCGGCCAGCGCGATAATCCCATCGCAAGGCCGCTGCACAAAGGCCGCGGCACGATAGGCCATCGCGACGCCTTGTGAAAAGCCGGCGTAGATCAGCGGCCGCGTCGGGCCGGTGTCACCGGCGATCTCCGCCAGCACCGCCGCCACGTAGGTAATGTTGTCGGCAATCGCCAGTTCACGATCTTCGCGGGTCATCCAGCCGGCCACCACCGTGTTGGCGCGATTGTAGAAGCGATGCAGCGCCTGAATGCTGACGAGGGTCACGACTCGGCCGCCGGCGATGCGCCGCAGCACCTCGAGGTGAATCGCCGCATTTTCCTGGTAGCCATGAAAGCCCACGAGCGTCGCGGTCGCGCTGGCGGGCGAATCGATGAGGTAACGGCCATGCGTACGAACCGCAATGGTTCGCGTGCCATTCGTCAAGCTCTGCGGCTGCGCGCGTGTCATCTGCCGAAGATGCTATAACGAGATCATTGTGAGTCCCGCCGCATTCCAGTTGCCGGGCGATGCCGATACCACCGTGGCGGCCGCCCTCTATCAAGCCCAGCCGGCCAACGCGCTTGATGCCCTGTTCGTGTTCGCTCATGGCGCCGGCGCCGGACAGTCGCATCCGTTCATGACCAATTACGCGACGGCGCTTTGCGAGCGGGGCCTGTCGGTGCTGACCTTCAACTTTCCCTACATGGAGAAGCGGCGCAAGACGCCCGATCGCGCGCCGGTGCTCGAAGAAGCGTTTCGGCGCGCCATCGCCGGCGCCCTGCATCACGGCGCCGTGCACGCGCGGCACGTCTTCATTGGCGGCAAGTCGATGGGCGGCCGCATGGCGACGCACCTGGGCGCGGCTCTCGATCGCTGGCCCATCGCGCCGCGGCCGTCAGGCATTATCGCGTTTGGCTACCCGCTGGCTCCGCCGCGCAGCAGCAAGACCGGTGACCGCGTCACGCACCTGAAGGCGCTGAGGGTGCCAACCCTGATCGTGCAGGGAACGCGCGACCCGTTCGGTGGCCCAGATGAAGTTCGCGAGGCGATTGCCGATGCCAACCCGGCGCCGCCGCTCACCGTGCTCACGGTCGAGAGCGGGGACCATTCGTTCGCGGTGCTCAAGTCGAGCGGCCGCGATCAGGCGGGCGTGCACACCAGCATCCAGGACGAGGTGGTGGGATGGATGCGGGCGCAGCTGGCCCTCACCTGAGGCGGCCTATTTTTGATAGGGCTCGTGCAGCTTGACCGGCTTGGCCTTCTTCTTCGAGCGCAAGTTGATGGCCTCGACGAACACCGAGAAGCCCATGGCGAAGTAAATGTAGCCCTTCGGGATGTGCATGCCGAAGCCGTCGGCGATCAGTGAGCAGCCGATCAACAACAGGAAGCTGAGCGCCAACACCTTCACCGTCGGGTGCCGTTCCACGAACCCGCTGACCGTGCCGGCCGAGAACATCATGATCGCGACGGCGATCACAACGGCGGCGACCATGATCGCGAGGTCGTCGGCCATGCCGACGGCGGTGATCACCGAATCGAGCGAGAACACGATGTCGAGCAGCATGATCTGCCCGATCACGGCGGCGAAGGTCGGCGCCACGCGCGCTGAGACCTCGCCTTCCTCGCCTTCGAGGCGATCGTGAATTTCGTGCGTGGCCTTGTAGATCAAGAACAACCCACCGAGAGCCAGGATTAAGTCACGGCCCGAGAATGCGTGTTCGAAGACCGTAAAGAGCGGCGCCGTGAGCCGGACGATCCACGCGATCGACATCAGCAGCAGGATGCGCATGACCATGGCGCCGATCAGGCCGACGCGGCGCGCCCGCTCCTGGTCGGCGGCGGGCAGCTTGCCGGCCAGGATCGAGATGAAGATCACGTTGTCGATGCCCAGCACCACCTCGAGCACGGTCAGGGTGACGAGGGCGGCGAGGCCGTCTGCGGTCAGGAATGCGTCCATGGCTATCTACCGGGTGTTTATTCGAGCGCGAGTTCAGGCCGGCCCTTGAGGCCGCCCCAGGTTTCCGGGTCCTGCCAGAGCAGCGCCCAGAAATAGCGCGCGACGTCGGCCTTGGGATACGCGGCCGACAGCGTCTTGACGCCGGCATCGAGGGTGGCGGCATCAGGTGTCGTCGGCGACTCGTCCTTGATCAGGCCGTCTTCGTGGGCAATGCCGAGGGCGTCGAGAAAGGCGCCCATCATCGGCCGCTGATGCTCGAGGTGGTAGGAAATCACCAGGCGCGCGGCGAGCAGATCCGAGACTTGCACGATGCCGGCGAGGTGCCGGGCCCGCTTGGCAATCGGCAGCGTCATCACGCTCTGGGGCCGGAACTTAATCTGCCGCGCGATCAGGGCCACCGCTTCTGCTTGTTCGAGCGCAGCCTGCTCATCCGCCCAAAAGGCGCCGGCGGAGGCGACGCGGAGGTCCAGTGGCATCAGGCGCCACAACCGCGCCGGGCGAATCTCTTCAGTCGATGACATATCGCTAATTAGTGTACCTCAAGCCTCAAGACCTCAAGACCCCGACCCCCCTGCCCGCACTAGAATGCAATCATGAGCGGTCAAGCCAACTTTTTTGATCAGGTCACCCAGTACTTCAACGAGGCGGCGAAGTTCACGACCTACCCCGAGGGCCTGCTCGAGCAAATCCGGGTCTGCAACAGCGTCTATCGCTTCGATTTCCCGCTGCGGCGCGCGGGCGGCAAGATCGAAGTCATTCGCGCCTGGCGGGTCCAGCACAGCCATCACAAGATGCCCGTCAAGGGCGGCATTCGTTTCAGCCCCGACGTCTACGAGGAAGAAGTGATGGCGCTCGCGGCACTGATGACCTACAAGTGCGCCATCGTCGACGTCCCGTTTGGCGGCGCCAAGGGCGGCATTAAGATCGAGCCGAAAAACTATTCAGCCGACGAGCTCGAGCGCATCACGCGCCGTTACGCTCACGAACTGGCGAAGAAGAACTTCCTCGGCCCCGGCATTGATGTGCCGGCCCCTGACTACGGCACCGGCGAGCGCGAGATGGCGTGGATTGCCGACACCTATGCCGCGCTCAACCCCGGGCAACTCGATGCCCTCGGCTGCGTCACCGGCAAGCCCATCACCCAGGGCGGCGTGCGAGGCCGCAAGGAGGCCACCGGCCGCGGCCTCTATTTCGCTGTCCGCGAGGCCTGCAACGAGCCGGCCGAGATGAAGCGGCTGGGTCTGTCTACGGGGCTCGAGGGCAAGCGCGTGATCGTGCAGGGCCTCGGCAACGTCGGCTATCACGCGGCCAAGTTCTGCCGTGAGGGTGGCGCCATCGTTACGGCGATTGCCGAGCGTGAGGGCGCCATCACCAACCCCAGGGGCCTGCACGAAGAGGAAGTGTTTCAGCACCGCAAGGCCACCGGCTCGCTGCTCAACTTTCCCGGCGCCACCAACAT
This sequence comes from Acidobacteriota bacterium, assembly GCA_031392125.1. GTDB lineage: Bacteria > Acidobacteriota > Vicinamibacteria > Vicinamibacterales > UBA2999 > 12-FULL-67-14b. The sequence continues at coordinate 9,748 of JANMUX010000368.1, forward strand.
CGCCGACACGGCGGCCGCATTGGAACTGGACTGCGACATCCTGCTGCCGGCGGCGCTCGAGAGTGTGTTCACTGCCGAGAACGCCCCCCGCATCAAGGCCAGGATCATTCTCGAGGGCGCCAACGGCCCGACCACACCCGAGGCCGACCCGATCTTCCGCCAGATGGGCATCCTCGTGATCCCCGACATCTACTGCAACGCCGGCGGCGTCACCGTGTCGTACTTCGAATGGCTGAAGAACCTGTCGCACGTGCGCTTCGGCCGTCTCGAGAAGCGGCACGAGATGGCCAACGAGCTGGCAGTGCTGAAGTTGATTGAGAAGACGACCGGCAAGACGTTCACCGAAGCCGAGCGCGTGGCCTTCGCGCACGGCCCCGATGAACAAGACTTGGTGAATTCAGGCCTGGAAGAAACGATGATCACGGCGTTTCACGACCTGCTGAAGACGCAGCGCGATCACCCGGGCATCCCCGATCTCCGCATTGCTGCGTTCGTCAATGCCATCCACAAGGTGGCACGCAGCTATTCGGAGATGGGGATCTTTCCGTAGCCTAGTCGTCCGACTTGCGCGGGCGCATGTTCTGCTGGAGGATGCGCTTGCGCAGCCGAATGCTCTTCGGCGTGACTTCCACCAGCTCGTCGTCGTTGATGAACTCAACCGCGACTTCCAAGCCCATCAAGTGAGGCGGTACCAGGCGAATCGCGTCGTCGGCTCCCGATGAGCGCATGTTGGTCTGCTTCTTCTCGCGGCAGATGTTGACGTCGAGGTCGTTGGTGCGCGAGTTCTCGCCGATCAGCATGCCCTCGTAGACCTGGGTGGTCGGCTCGATGAAGATGGTGCCGCGCTCCTGCATGCTGGCAATCGCATAGGCGGTGGCCACGCCAGTGCGGTCGGAGACCAGCGTGCCGTTGGCGCGCGCCGCGATCGGCCCGTGCCAGGGCTCCCAGCCGGCAAAGATGTGATTGATGATGCCGGTGCCCTTGGTGTCGGTGAGGAACTGCGAGCGGAAGCCGATCAGGCCGCGCGCCGGGATGCGGAACTCGAGGCGCACGCGGCCGCTGCCGTTGTTCACCATCTTGCTCATGGTCCCCTTGCGGATGCCGCACATCGCGATCACCACGCCCTGGAATTCCTCGGCGACGTCGATCACCAGTTCTTCGACCGGCTCCATGCGGACGCCGTCGATCTCCTTCACGACGATTTCGGGACGCGACACCTGCATCTCGAAGCCCTCGCGGCGCATCATCTCGATCAGGATGGCGAGTTGCAGCTCGCCGCGGCCGAGCACCTTGAACTGTTCCGGCGTCTCGGTCGGTTCGACCCTGATCGACACGTTG
>JANMUX010000468.1:0-4181 GCA_031392125.1 Acidobacteriota bacterium
CGGTCTCACGAGCCTGGTTCTCGCCCTCACCTTCGGCGGCCTGCTGTACACGACGATGGCCGAGGGCACCGAGTATTACAAGCACGTGGATGAAGTGATGACGCAGCCCGAGCCGTGGTACGGCAAGAAGCTGCAGATGCACGGCTTTGTCGTACCTGATTCGATCAAGCGCCGTCCCAACACCCTGGACTACATCTTCCAGGTGCAGAGCAACGGCCACATCGTCAACGCCAGCTACACCGGTGTCGTCCCCGACACCTTCAAGAGCGACTCTGAAGTCGTGCTGAAGGGCGTGCTGTCGGCCGAGGGCTTCAAGACCGAACCGAACGGCGTGATGGCGAAGTGCCCGTCGAAGTACGAAGCCAAGCCCGGAGGCGCGACCGCGCCCTCTGGCAAGTACTGAGGAGGCCTGCATGGCCGCACTCGGCGCCCTTCTACTCCTGCTTGCGTTCGTGACCGCGGCCTACGCGGTGGCGGCTTCGGTCGCAGGCGCGCGCCGTCGTAACAACCGCCTGATCGAAAGCGGCGTTGCCGCCTTCTACACGATCGCCGCGTTGATGACGGTCGCCTCCGGCGTCATCATTTACGCCTTCGTCGCCGAAGACTATTCCATTCGCTACGTCCAACGCTATTCCGACAGCGTGCAGCCGTTGTTCTACAAGATCACCTCGTACTGGGGCGGTCTCGACGGCTCGGTGATGTTCTGGGTCTTCCTGCTCTCGCTCTTTGGCTCGGTAGCGGTCAAAGTGAACCGCGATCGCCATCGCGAGCTGATTCCCTACGTGGTGGCCGTGATCGCATCGGTGGAGATGTTCTTCCTCTTCTTGATGATCATCCACAACAACCCGTTTGCGACGTACCTGACCGAGTCGCCGACCGACGGTCGCGGGTTGAATCCGCTGCTGCAGAACTTCTACATGGCGATTCATCCGCCCACCATGTATCTCGGATTCGTCGGGCTGACCATTCCGTTCGCGTTCGGCATGGCCGCGCTCATCACCGGTCACCTTGATGATTCGTGGCTCCGCGCCGTGCGTCGCTGGACCATGTTCTCGTGGTTCTTCCTCTCGCTGGGCCTCACGCTCGGCATGATCTGGGCTTACGAAGAACTCGGGTGGGGCGGCTACTGGGGCTGGGACCCGGTCGAGAACGCCGGCATGCTGCCGTGGTTCACGGCGACCGCCTTCCTGCATTCGGTGATGGTGCAAGAGCGCCGCGGCATGTTGCGCGTGTGGAACGTCTCGCTCGTGATCATCACGTTCCTGCTGACCATTGTCGGCACCTTTCTCACGCGGTCGGGCGTCGTCCAGTCGATCCACGCGTTCGGCGAGGATCCTGAGCTGGCGCGTTACTTCGCTGCGTTCATGATCTTCACCCTCGTCTTCAGTTTTGGCTGGGTCATTTACCGGCTCCCGCTGCTGAAGGCCCGGCACGAACTCGATTCGTGGATGTCGAAAGAAGCGGCATTCCTCGCCAACAACTGGGTGCTGCTGTTCGCGGCCATGTTCGTGCTGTTCGCGACGTTGTTCCCGACCATCACCGAAGCCATCAACGGCGAGCGGCTCACCGTGGGACCGCCGTTCTTCAATCGCTGGATGGTGCCAATCGGCCTCATCCTCCTCGTGCTGACCGGTACCGGCCCGTTGCTGGCATGGCGCAAGTCCACGATCATGAACCTGAAAGAATCGTTCATGTGGCCGGTCTTGAGCGCGCTGGTGGTGGGCGGCATCGTTGTCGCCATGGGCGTGCGGGTGTGGGGTTCGGGCTTGTGCTTCGCCCTCAGCGCTTACGTGATGACCACGCTGATCCAGGAATTCATCCGCGGCTCGAACGTTCGCCGCGGTATGACCGGCACCGACCTGCTCACTGCAATGGTCGGCCTGGTGTCGCGCAACAAGCGTCGCTACGGTGGCTACATCGTCCACGTCGGCATCGTCTTGATCTTCCTCGGTTTCGCCGGTGAGGGGTTTAGTCGCGACCAGCAGCTGTTGCTGAAGCCCGGCGAGGAAGCCACGGTCGGCGATTACACGCTGCGCCTCGACGCGATTCGCGTCACCGATGATGGCCAGAAGCAGATGGTGACGGGCCACATCACCGTGAAAGACAAGAGCGGCGCGGTGATTGAGCAGATGCGTCCGGCAAAGTGGTATTTCCGCAAGCACGAGGAAGAGCCGACGACCGAGGTCGCCATCCGGCGGATGTTCGCGGAAGACCTCTACGTCGTGATGCCGGCCTTCGAGATCGAGGAACAGACAGCGAGTGTCGAGGTCCACATCAACCCGCTGGTGAATTGGGTGTGGTTCGGCTTCGGAATTCTGGCCATCGGCACGGGCATCGCCCTGCTGCCCGAAACCGCCCTGGGTTTCGCGGTAGCCAAGATGCCGGCTGGTGCCCTGACCACTTCGGTGCTGCTGCTGTCCCTGCTGCTACCGACCGGTCTGGCGTTCGCACAGCACGTCGAGACCGGTCAGGATCCTCGGCTTGAATCGATCACCTCGCCCGAAGCGCGAGAGGTGGCACACAAGCTGGCGTGCTGGTGCGGCGGCTGCTCGAAGTTGCCCGTCGGCCAGTGTTCGTGCGGGCATTGCGCCGTCGAGCGATCGAAAATCGACGTGATGCTGAAGGAAGGCAAGAACGAGGGCGAGATCCTGGCGTTCTACGTCGATACGTTCGGCGGCAACCAGATTCTGAGCGAACCTCCCAACAGTGGCTCCGGTCGCGTGGTGTGGTTGATGCCGATCGTCGTTGGCTTGGGCGGGCTCATGACGGCGGCCTACCTGGCCCTGCGATGGTCGTCGCGCCAAGCGGCGGTAGTCGGGATGCCGGCAGGTGTCGAAGATCCCGAAATGGCTTCGCGGTTGAACGACGAACTGCGCAATCTCGATTAATGGCACGGTCAGCAGCGAACGACAAACCTGAAGATTTGTCGCCACAAGAGCCGTTCCTTCAGCCGTGGCAATTTTTTCTGCTCGGCGGCATGCTGGCGGCCACCGCGACGGTGATTGTCGCCACTGGTCAGTCGCCCGCCAACATCATCATCCTCAGCCTGACCGTTGTATCGGTGGCCTTCGTCGGCCTGGGTGCCTATCGCATTCTGTCGCCCCTGGTGTCGCCCGACGTCGAAGCGCCGATCCTGATCGGAGGCCGCACGCGTGTGGCGCTCGAGCGCGAGAAGGCGCTCGTGCTGAGGTCGGTCAAGGAGCTCGAGTTCGACTTTGCGATGCGCAAGATGTCGCAGGCCGACTTCGACGAGATGGCCGGCCGCCTGAGGCAGCGTGCCTTGGGCCTGATGCAACAGCTGGATGCTGGCGGCGGCTATCGCGAACAGATCGAACAGGAAGTCGAGAAGAGACTGGGTGCATCGGCTTCCGCGAGCGCGATTGCTGAGGGCGTGTGCGAGTGTGGCACCGTGAACGATCCCGATGCCCGCTTCTGCAAGTCTTGCGGAGCGAAGCTGTGAAAGTGAACCTGCTTCACATTTACGTGATGCGTAATTGCCTGGCGCTCCTGGTCGTCTTGTCGGTCGCGACGTCGGCATTTGCGCAGGTCGCGATGCCGGATCCCAGTGCGATCGCCGGCACGCCGCTGCCGGCACCCGAGCTGCCCGATACGACCGTCACCGTGCGCGTGGTGCGAGAGCGCATGGGCAATAACGTTGCGGGGCAACTAGTCACCCTCAAGGTCGGCAGCGCGCCGCGCACGGGCACCACTGACGAACAGGGCCGCGCGCAGTTCGACGGCATTGCTGCCGGCACATTGGTGCAGGCGTCGGCCACCGTCGATGGCGAGGTGCTGACGTCGCAGGAGTTCCCGGTGCCTGCGAGGGGCGGCGTGCGAGTGGCGCTGATTTCCGGCATTCAGCGGGCCGCTGAAGCGGAGAAGTCCGCCGCGGCGGCGGCCGCCAAGGAACCGGCGCGGCCCGGGGTCGTCGAGTTCGGCCCCGAGTCGCGCATCATCTTCGAGTTCCAGAACGACACGCTCACCGTGTTCTACCTGCTGGAAGTGGTGAACAACGCGCGCACTCCGATTGATATCGGCGGTCCAATCCTGATGGAGCTGCCGACCGGCGCGTCTGGCGCGTCGATGATGCAGGGGTCGTCGCCATCGGCGTCGATGCGCGCGGACCTGCTGACCATCACTGGGCCGTTCGCGCCCGGCAAGACCCTGGCGCAGGTCGGCTT
>JANMUX010000480.1:0-6763 GCA_031392125.1 Acidobacteriota bacterium
CACATGGCCGCGCACATCTACCAGCGCGTGGGCCGCCATGCCGACGTGATCAGCTCGAACCTGCTGGCCGCGAAGGCCGACGAAGATTACATCGCCCAGTGCAACGCGCAGGGCATCTACCCGCTCGGCTATTACCCCCACAACCTGCACTTCATCTGGATGGGCGCCACGGCGAGCGGGCAGCGGCAGCTGGCGATCGACTCCGCACGGAAGCTGGCCGAGGCCATTCCTGCCGAAGCGTTATCGGTGCTGCCCATCCTGCAAGGATTCGTGGTGGTGCCGTACTGGGCGATGGTCCGCTTCAGCCGGTGGGACGAGATCCTGCTGGACGCGGGTCCCCGCCACGACAGCGTCTTCACGCGCGCGGTCTGGAAGTATGCCAGGGCAATGGCGTTCACGGCCACCGGCCGGCTGGACGAGGCCGACGCCGAACTCGCGCAGCTCAAGACGCTCGTGGCCGATTCGTCACTGAAAGGGCAGACCACGTTCTCGGCCAACACCGGGCTGGCGATCCTGCGCATCGCGCCGGAAGTGATTGCCGGCGAGCTTGCCGCGAAACGCCAGGATTGGGATCGCGCCGTGTTGCATCTCGATCGCGCCGTGCGCTTTGAAGACGCGCTGGTGTACCAGGAGCCTCACGACTGGCACGCGCCGGCGCGACAGAACCTGGCGGCGGCGCTGCTGGCGGCCGGCCGCGCGGATGAAGCAGAAACAGTGTTGTGGGAGGACCTGAAGAGGAACCCGGAGCATGGCTGGACGCTCCGGCTGTTGTCGAGCGCTCTCCGCGCCCAATCGAAGAACGACGAGGCCGCGCAGATCGACACCCGGTTCCGCAACTCGTGGAAGGGCGATGCGCCCGCCACGCCCACCGCGAGGCCGCGCTAGATGTTGACGCTTTCCGATCCCGTCGACCCGGCATTCGCCACGCGCTGCACTGGGAGCCCGGCGCGATTCATCAACGTCCTCGCTCGGTTTGGGGTTTGAGGTAGCTTAAATGGTGTGGCCCACTTATTCGACTCCCTGACCATTCGCAGCCAGTCGTTTTCGAATCGCGTCTTCGTCTCGCCGATGTGCGAGTACTCCAGCGAGGATGGCTTCGCGAACGACTGGCATCTCGTTCACCTCGGCAGCCGTGCCGTGGGCGGCGCCGGCCTCGTCTTGACCGAAGCCACCGCCGTCAGCGCAGAGGGACGCATCAGCCCCGAAGATCTCGGGATCTGGAAAGACGACCACATCGAGTTCCTCTCCAGGATCGTCCGCTTCATTCACGCGCAGGGAAGCGTCGCCGGCATGCAGCTGGCACACGCCGGACGCAAATCGAGCACGTATCGTCCGTGGAGCGGCAACGGGGCGGTTCCCGTTCACGAGGGTGGGTGGAACGACGTGTTCGCGCCAAGTGCCGTGCCGTTCGCCGACAACTACCCGATGCCACGTGAGCTGACCCTTGCGGGCATCAAGACGGTGACCACTGCCTTCGCCGCCGCCGCCCGGCGCGCCTACCAGGCGGGGTTTCGCGTGCTCGAGCTTCACGCCGCTCACGGTTACCTGCTGCACGAATTCCTGTCGCCGCTCAGTAATCAGCGGACTGACCAGTACGGTGGCTCGTTCGAGAATCGCACGCGCCTTGTTCGCGAAGTGGTCGCCGCGATTCGCGAGGTGTGGCCCGAACACGCGCCCTTGTTCACGCGCCTGTCGGCGACCGACTGGGTGGAGGGTGGCTGGGATATCGAGCAATCGGTGGCGCTGGCGCTGCAGCTGAAGCCGCTCGGTGTCGACTTCATCGACTGCTCGACAGGCGGCAACGTCGCGACTGCCACCATTCCGGTCGGTCCCGGTTACCAGGCGCCGTTCGCCGAGCGCATTCGTCGCGAGGCCGAGATCCTGACCGGAGCGGTTGGCCTGATTACGGAGGCAGTCCAGGCCGAACACATCGTCACGAGTGGCCAGGCCGATGCGGTGTTGCTGGCTCGCGAGCTGCTGCGCGATCCATATTTCGCCCTGCGCGCGGCACGAGAGCTGGGGCAGGAGATCACTTGGCCGGCGCAGTACCTGCGCGCGGGTCCCAAAGATGCCCGCCCGCGTCAATCGACTGGCTAGTTACGCGAATGGTGCGCCCGGCTGGACTCGAACCAGCTACCCCCGACTTAGAAGGTCGGTGCTCTATCCAGATGAGCTACGGGCGCGTGCTACGGAATTATCGCTCATGCGCCCTTGAGAAATTAAGCCGGCCCGCCACCCGCCTGTTTCGAGGACGGCATAATGTCCCGGGAGCATCTTCCGATAATTCAGGAGTCATGCCCTGCGCGAGTCTAAGGATTATCGTCTTTCCAGAGACGCCCAAGACCTGGACGGCCCGGTCCCTGGAGCATGATCTGGCGGCAGTGGGACGCACGGCCGAGGCCGCCCTGGATACGCTCGTCAAGATCGCCGATGCCCACATTGCCTACGACATCAGGCACGGCCATCAGCCCCTGTCAGCATTCGGATCGGCGCCTCAACCCTATTGGAATGCCTTCAATTCCGCGAAGCGAGATCACGCCCCGGTCGAACTTGCGCGCAGCGGACCCGAGCGGTCGCTGCGCTACGTCGTTGGTATTGCTGCCCAGAATCCGGCCTTGCGGCGGCTGGTGTCGCCCCTGAGAATTGCATAGGTTCTAGAGGACGCGGTTGTGACCGCGACCGCGGGCAAGGCTCACACGTTCGCGAGCCCGGCTGACGACTTCACCGAAGCCTTCCTCGTCTTCCAGTTCGGCGACGCCACCCGAGACCGCGACTCGGTGCCGCGTTCCGGCTTGGAGGGCCGCGCGTACGCGCTCCGCGACGGTCCGCGCGGAGCTTCCCGTCAATCCAGGCAGGACAACCAGGAACTCGCGTCCGCTCCATCGAATCGGCAGGTCTGATTGCCGGATCGCCCTGAGCAGCGTCTCGCTGGCATGCTGCACCGATTCGTCGAGGTCGGTCTCGTCGGTCAAGGGCGCGATTTCGAACAGCACCACGCTCAGCTCTTTTCCTTCGCGGCGGGCCCGCGCCAACTCTCGCGCCACCGCGAATTCACCGCCGACCCTTTCGAGCAACGCCGTCGGCCAGTCATGCGGGCTGGCGGCCATGGTCGCGATCGACCGCTGCTCGACCACCTGCGTCACGCTGGCCGCAAGCGGCTGGAGCCGATTGTCGACGCATGCGGGGTTGAGGTCCTCGACGGCCCTACGCGCGAGGGTCTCCAGCGCGGAAATCTGATCGTCCGTGATCGTCAAGGGCACGGTGTCAAACACGCAGAGTGCGCCCAGGATCTCGCCATTCGCCATCACGGGGAAACCCGCCAGGCCCCTGACCCCGTCGCGCACCTCGCTGCCGGTGGCGTCCGAGACAATCGCGAGATCCCTGGTGATGAGCGCGCGTCCGCTCCTGGCAACCTCTTCAAACGCCCGTGGAAGGTGACCCGGCGAGTGGGGCATCAGGTTCTCGGAGTTCCACGAAAAGGACGCGCGATACGCGGAATCACCGGGTCCGTGCATGTAGACGGCGACACCCGGCGTCTGGACGATTTGTTTGGTCCGGTAGGCCAGCTCGGACATCACGCGCGGCAATTCGTCGGCGACCCACCGCGCGGCCGGCGCCGGCGGCGGCACCGTGATCACCTTGCGCTCGAGTGAGTGCTCGATTGCTGCGCGGATGGTCGATGCGGCCGCCGAACTGGCAAGGACATGCACGGCTCGTCCACTCAAGCGCGCGGACGCGTACTCGCGCATCTGGCGTGACCCGCACCAGGCAATCACTTCGGTGCGGCCGCGATCACGATTGCGCAGGAACTCGATCAGCTCGAACCCGTCGTTGCTGGGCAGCGCGAGGTCGACCACGAGGAGCAGCGGCGGGCCGAAGCGGTCGATGATGCCCCTGGCCTGTGCCCCGTCGCGCGCGACCAGGAAGCCGACGAGAAACGGCGCCACGGCCTCGAGGCACGCCCCGGCGCGCTCGGGAACCGAGTCGACGACGAGCACGTAACGCAGTTCGGCGGCACCGAGGCTGGTGTCGGCACTGGCGGCAACCTCTTCGCGGCCCTGCCTGATGTTGATCACGCGCGCCTCGCTGCCGCGCTGATCGCGAGCGTCCAGAATCGGTTGCAGGTTCGGCGGAGGCTCGGCGCGAACCAGGTTCTTGCCATCGGCCTTCGCCAGGTAGAGGCATTGATCGGCGCGGAGGATCACGTCGCCGGCGCTGTCACCCGGCGCAATGATGGCGACGCCGATGCTCATGGTCAGCGGCGGCAGGTCGTCGTCGGCGGCCCGATCGGCCAGGCGCTGCCTGATGCGCTCGGCGCACATGATGGCGCTCTCCCGGTCGCTGTTCGGCATCACCACGGAGAACTCGTCGCCGCCGTAGCGGGCGCACACGTCGAAGACCCGTACCGACGAACGGATGACGCTGCCGACGCGCCGGAGCACCGCATCGCCAACCTGGTGGCCGCGGGTGTCGTTGATGGTCTTGAAGTCATCGACATCTGCCATCAACACGGCGAGGTGTCCCGCCTCGCGCTTGGTGCGCTCCAGTTCCTGGTGCAGACGAGCGTCGAAGCCCGGGCGATTGAGGAGCCCCGTCAGGGCATCGATCGTTGCGGCGTAGGCCAGGCGGGTCACTTCATTACCGGACCGGGCGGCGACCAGTGCGACTGCGGCGGCGGCACTGAGGGTGCGCAAGACGAGTTCGTCCTGGCGCGTGAACCCCGCATTGTTGCGTTTGTCCGTGACCGTGATCACGCCAACGGCCTCGCAGCCCGCGAGCATCGGCACCGCCGCGAACGAGAATGTTCGGTACCGCGAGGGATTGGCGCGCAGGCTCGGCAGGAGTCTGACGTCGGGCACGATGACCGGCCGCCGTGACGCAAAGACGTGGCCGACGACCCAGTCGCCGGGCTCGATGCGAACATCTTTCACCGACGCCAGTGGGAAACCTTCCGCTGCCACGATCGTGAGGCTGGCTTCGTCCTCGCGGTACAGGGCGAGCGACACGCGTTCGGCGCCGAGCAGATCGGCCACGTGTTTCACGACACTGCCGGCGACCGCCTCGACGGTGCCTAGGCGGCTGAGCCTTCGGATCATCGCGTAGCCATCGACCAGCAGGCGGGCTGCCTCTTGCCTGGTCGCGCGTTCTCGGACGACTTGTAGCGCGAGTGATAACAGCGTCGCGCCGTGGCTCAGCGGTTCGCGCAGGTTCGACCAGTCACCGTCGATCGCAAGGACGACCTTTGGACCATCGGCACCGCTGAGCGGCACGATCGTGGCAGTCCCGAGCGGGCCGCGATGTACGCCGAAATCCAGGGTGCCAGCTGACAGGTAGCCTCGTCTCGCGACGAGGTCGACGAGCGCCGATATCGATAACTCTTCTGTGTGTGGGGTCCATCGCTCGCCGGTCCACTCGAGTACGCACGACGCGGCGAGCAAATGCTTCAGGACATCTTGGCGTACGAGGGCGTAGGCGGCGTCGAGTGTGGCGACCCGAGCGACGTTAGAGGCCGTAGAAGCAAAAAACAGCGACGAGAGATCGGGCCGATGCATGGGGGTGTGCAATGCGGTGCCCTCTATCATGCCCGAAGGCGCTGTTCTTTTCGGCACAAGTTGTGTCGCGCGCCGCAGATCCTGCCGAGGCCCACGATCGCTGGGAAATCACTGCGGAAGCAGAAGTTTCGCCTGTAAAGCTGGATGTGGCAGCGATTCTGCAGTGTGGGTTGTTAGGAAATTCTCATCCTCGCTGGGCCTCCCCCCCTAGTGCATCGCATCGCGAGTGGCAATCCGCGTGCGCCTAATCGGTTTCTTGGGGGATTCATGACTTACGCTCGTGTATTAGCGGTGACGATTCTGGCGCTCGGATTATCGCTTCCACTCGAAGCCGCGACGGCAACGTGGGATCGAAATCCAGAACCGACCGTGGTCGGTTACCGGCTTTCATATGGTACGCAGTCCGGCGTTCATGGCACGAGCCTCGACGTTGGCAACGTCGTGAGCTATGTATTTTTTCCACCGGCGGGGCAGCGTTATTACGTAGTCGTGCAGGCGGTAGATTCTTCAGGTGCTCTGAGTTCCAAATCGGCTGAGGTTGTGTTCGATGCGCCCGCGACCCAGAACCAGCCGCCTGTCTTGACGCAACCAGCAAATCAATCGGGCATACAGAACACGTCGCAATCATTGACCCTTGTCGCGAGCGACCCACAAGGCACGACCGTGTCATTCGGCGCGGCCGGACTGCCACCAGGACTAACGCTCAACACTGTCACTGGCGTGATCTCCGGTACCGTCACGACGGTAGGCAATTACACGGTGACCGCGACCGCTTCAGACGGCTCAGTCACGACATCACGAACGTTTACGTGGAGCGTCGTCGGACCGACGGGCGGCTCAACTACGTTGATCCTCTCGCCCGAGGACACCGAACTTCGACGTGACTCGACCAGTTACGTGACCGACAGCCGGCTGCATGCCCTCACGGGCTCTGCCAATGTCGTTGGCAGGGCGATACTGATGAAGTTCGACCTTTCGCAAATACCCACGGGTGCCACGATTCAAACGGCCACGTTGCGACTTTCGCTGCTCGAGGGCGACTACCATCCGACCGATTCCAACTACACGGTCTCGCTGCACCAGGTCGTCAATCGGAATCCCGTTATCGCCCGCGCGACCGGAGCGACGGCGGATGGGGTCACGGCTTGGACCGCTTGCTGCAATCAGCCCGCTCCGCTGGCGCAGGCGGATATCTCGCCGGCCAGCTCATC
>JANMUX010000018.1:0-3124 GCA_031392125.1 Acidobacteriota bacterium
GGAAGCCGCCGTAGAGCGTGTTGACGCCCAGGAACGCCATCGGAAGAATCGTCACCCACGTCAACCTGGCTTTGCCCGTGTTGATCAGGATGCTGGTGCCGACCGCCAGCGCCACCATGCCCAGCAATTGGTTTGCGACGCCGAACATGGGCCAGATAGTACTGATCTGCCCTGTGTAGATGAAGTAGCCCCAGCCCGCGACCATCAAGCCGGTGGCCACGGCGCCTCCCAGCAAGTTACTGGGCTGCGCGAACGGTTTGTATGCCCTCCCCATGAACTCCTGCAGTAGCAAACGGCCGACCCGCGTGCCGGAGTCGATCGTGGTCAGGATGAAGAGCGCCTCGAACATGATCGCGAAGTGGTACCAGTACGACAGCAGGCCCGCCATGCCCGGCAGCTTGGAGAAGATTTGCGCCATGCCGACGGCAAGCGAGACGGCGCCGCCGGTGCGGCCCGTCACGGTTTCACCGATCGCCGCTTCGATCTCCGCGAGATGCACCGGCTGCAGCGTCTGGCCTTGGAAGGTCATCGCCGCGTAAGTGGCGGGCGTCGTGTTGATGGCGAAGTAATCGCCGGGGGCCATCGATGAGGCGGCAATCAGCGCCATGATGCCGACGACGCCTTCGACCAGCATCGCGCCATAGCCGACCGGCCGGATGTCGGTCTCCTTGTCGATCATCTTCGACGTCGTGCCGGAGCTGATCAGCGCGTGGAAACCCGAAATAGCACCGCAGGCAATGGTGATGAAGCAGAACGGGAACATCGGTCCCGGAATAATCGGGCCGCCGCCGCCGATGAACTCGGTGAACGCCGGCATCTGGAATTCCGGGTTGACGATGATCACGCCGAGCGCCAGCAGGACGATGGTGCCGATCTTCGTGAACGAGCTGAGATAGCCGCGCGGCGACAGCAGGATCCACACCGGCAGCATCGAGGCGGCGAAGCCGTAGATGCAGAGCGCGACGACGATCTCGGTGCGCGAGAGGCGGAAGAAGCTGCCGAGCCACGAGTCGGCGTGGTTGAGCGGCTCACCGCCGACCACCGCCAGCAACAGGCCAATCACGCCGATGATGGTGGCTTCCTGGATCTTGCCCTTGCGCCACACATACATCCACATGCCCATGAACATGCCGAGCGGGATGGTCATGGCAATGGTGAAGACACCCCACGGGCTGTCCGACAGGGCGTTAACGAACGTGATGCCCAAACCGGCAATCGCGATTACCAGGATGAACAGGATGGCAATCGAGGCGATGAACCCGGTGAACGGGCTGATCTCCTGCTTGACGATGTCGGGCAGCGAGCGGCCGCCGCGCCGCACCGATGCCCACATCACGATCGAGTCGTGCACGGCACCGGCCAGGCAGACACCGGCCACCAGCCAGATGAAGCCTGGCGCGTAGCCGAACTGCGCCGCCAGCATGGGGCCGACCAGGGGGCCGGCGCCGGTGATGGCTGCGAAGTGATGGCCGAACATCACCCACTTGGTCGTGGGGTAGTAGTTCGCACCGTCGTATTTCGTGTGTGCTGGAGTCTTCCGGGCGTCGTCCAGCATGTAGATCTTGGTTGCCAGAAACGCGCTGTAGTAGCGATACGCGATGGCCAGAATGCACAACGCGGGGAGCAATACATACAAAGCATGCATGGGGCGAGATGATATCAGCCCTTCGACTCGGCAGGCGACAACGGATCGAGTTGACCCTCGTTCAGGTCACAGCAGGCGATAACGTGTCAGCGATTGTCTGCGGGTCGGGCATCTGCCCGAGAGGGGGACAGCCCTTCCTACTGCCGGGGAGCGTCGACCGATGGCGTCGGGGAGGCCGGCGACAGTGGGGCGGACGGGGCCGACGGGGCAGGAGTCAGCGGAGCCGGGGCCACCGCAGGATCGATGGGCCGCTTCGAGTCAGCCTCCCGCTTTCGGAACAGCGAATCCACCATCCCCGGGATGCTGTTCTGCGGGTTCCACCCCAGTCGCAGCACCGTGAGTCGAATCGGCCGCCGGCCAAATACCAAGGCCTCCTTACAGCTCCACAGATACAGATCGACGGTGCGGCCGCGGACCGCCGGTCCGGTATCCATGACCGTCCACACCCCGCTATACCGGGGATTTGGGGTTTCCAGGCGGACCACGCTGCCGACCGGTAACAACGCCGGATCGGCCGCCGCCACGCCGGTGCGCACTCCGACGCCAGACGCGGTCGTCTCGCCCTTGCAGTAGGCGGTGGCGGTGAACTGTAGGCGGGAACCGGCTTGCGGCAACACCGTGGCCTCGACCAGCGAGATTTCGCCGGCGGCGGTCCTGGAGTCGCGGGTGGTGGTTTGATACAGAGACACGAATGCCGCCACGACACCTAAGGTCGCGATGGCCTTCCGCCAATTGGACTCTGCAATTCTCAAAGTGTTGTCTTTACTTCTCGCCGCTCGCGAAATGCCGGTAACCCTCGGGCAATATCTCTTCGCGTCCGCCTCGATCCACCACTAGCGACCCAGGGTCTTTTGTAAACACCCCAATCCGAGTCAGCACCGGGTCCGCCACCTGCCGTGTCACGTTCTTCAGACGTCCGCCGCCCCTCTTGGGGATGGCGAACAGCAGCTCGTACTCCTCGCCGCCCATAACGGCCGCGGAGACGGCATCGACCCCTCTGGCCTGCCACCACGCTGCCGCGCCCGCCTCAATCGGCAGGGCCGTGGCATCGAGCCGCGCCCCGCATCCGCTTGCCGCTGCGACCTGGCGAACCGCGTTGGCCAGGCCGTCGCTCAAGTCCATGGCCGCCCTTGCGGCACGGCCCCGGCCCATCGCTACCCCCAGCCTCACCCGCGGCTCTGGACGCAATTGCCTCTCGATACAGCCGGGAGTTCCCGGTTCCTTGGCACTCAGCATCTCGAGCCCCGCCGCGGCGCCGCCGAGGGTGCCGCTCACCCAAATCTCGTCGCCCGCCACTGCACCCGACCGCGTCAGCCACTTTCGCGACGCTACCGAGCCACCCGCCGTCACATCCACGACCATCGGACCGTTCGAACGGGTGATGTTCCCGCCTACCACCGAGACGTTATGCCGGGTGGCCAGTGCCGACAGCCCGTCAACCAGCGACTCGACGTCGGCAACAGCCCAGTCGCCGGGCAG
>JANMUX010000056.1:0-14289 GCA_031392125.1 Acidobacteriota bacterium
GGCGGTGTCGGCCATTCAATCGCAGCATCCCGACCTGGTGTTCCTGGACGTGCAAATGCCGGCCTGTGACGGTTTCGGGGTAATTCAGCAACTGGGTCCCGACCACGTGCCCGCGGTCGTGTTCGTGACTGCTTACGATGAATATGCGCTCAAGGCGTTTGAAGTGCACGCGATCGACTATCTGCTGAAGCCGTTTGGCCGCGACCGCTTCGCTCAAACGCTTCAGCATGCCCGCGAACATCTCGAACGGCGCCGCGCCGGCGACCTCGGCAAGCGCCTCATGGCCCTGGTGCAGGACATCAAGCCGGAGCCACAGCGCCTCGACCGCCTGGTGATCAAGTCGGGCGGCCGCGTGTTCTTCCTCCGCACGCAGGAGATCGACTGGATCGAGGCGGCCGGCAACTACGTGCGCCTGCACCTTGGCGAGGAGTCGCACCTGTTCCGCGAAACCATGAACAACATGGAAGGACGGCTCGACCTGCAGCGCTTCGTCCGCATCCATCGCTCGCGCATCGTCAACACCGACCGCATCAAGGAGATGCAGCCGTGGTTCAACGGCGAATACGTGGTGGTGCTGCAGAACGGCACCCGGCTTACCCTGAGCCGCGGCTACCGCGAGAAGTTGCAGGAGCGTTTGGGTAAAGGGTTCTAGATGGCCGACGAACATCACGGCGAGAAAGAACTCGCGGCGTTCATCCGGGCTGGCGCAGAACGCCGGCCCGATCAAGCCTACGGCGACTACTACCGTGGCAAGAACGCGTCGTGCGCCCTCGGCGCGGCATACGAGGGGATGTACCGGTTGCCCACCGACGCCTCCGGCGCCCGGCCGACGAAAGACCTCGAGTGGTTTTTTGACTGCCTGGAAGGGTCGGTGCGGCGTTGTCCGGGCGGTGATGGCTGCAAGAAGACGTTGAGCCTGGCGGCCATTCTTGTGCACCTGAACGACGAACATCGCTGGTCGCGCGAGCAGATTGCCGGCTGGCTCGACGCGCTGCAGTAGGGTTCGGCCTGCGACTAAAACCTGCCTGAAAAAGAGAAACGCCCGAGCGGCTCAAGCCGCTGCGGGCGCTTCAGTGCGCAAATGTTACGCGCGTTTGTTCTCCGGTGGCGTAGTCAAGCAACCCCCTTTCGGAACGTTGATCGCTTCTGTCCCGCCGGCGGCCACGCAAGCCCGGCGGGCTGACGGGAATTCACCTCCGCTTGGTGAAGTCGCGTGGATACAACAGTGATACGCCCGTGTGACGTCCGTGTCAAGTACGGCTTGGGCGAGGCCCCGCGCCCACGCCCAGCGGCCGTACAAAGAAAAGGCCCGTGGGAGAACCCCCCACGGGCCTGGGCATTGACTACGCCGCTGTTACCAGCGGACGTTGATGCCGAACCGGGCGACGCGCGACGCGATGATGCCGCTGATCTGGTTGGCGTTGGCCGCCGCCTGGTTGCGGTTCACTGCCTGCACCGTGTTGGTGTTGGTCAGGTTGAAGACGTCGATCGCCGGCACCAGCGTGACGGAGCCGAAGCGGAACGTCTTGTCGATGCGCGCGTCCACCGTGTGGAGGTTGTCCAGGCGGAGTGAGCCGAGCGGATCGAGCTGCACCTGCACCTGGCCCGCGCCGTTGGCGCGAGCAGGCGTCAGGATGGTCTGCACGTAGGGATAGCCCTGGCGCGCCTGGTAGTTGGCCGCGATGTTGATATCCCAGGGCGCGGTGTAACGCGCGTTGGCCTTGAACAACCACTTCGCGTTGGTGAAAATACCGCCGATGCCGCTGCCGGCCGACTCGGGGGCGTACTGGAACGAGCCAGGGCAGATGTCCGCCCGGCAGGTGGGATCCTCGTAGGAGTTCGGGGAATCGAACACCTCGACCGCGTTGTTATACGCGGCGCTAGCGCTCGCTGACCAGTTGTTCGACTGGCGCTTCTGGAAAGTCAGCTCGAAGCCGTTGAAGTCGCGGAACCGGTCAGGAACGTTCGTGTAGACGTTCGCCGACGGAATCAGCACGTTGGGCTGGAAGTAGGTCACCGCTTCGCAACGCGCGCCGGCCGGGCAGCCCGTGGGCTGGAACGGCACCGGCACGTAGTTGGCGCTCGAGAAGTTGTCGCGATCGTTCCAGAGGAACCGATCGTACTTGCGCCAGACGTAGCTGCCGCCCATGGCCATCTGCGGGCCGAGCTGGCGGTCGAAGCCGACGATGAACTCGCGCGTGCGGTCGTTCTGCACGTCGGGATCAACGCGGGTCGGCGACGCGGCGTTGGTCGGGTTCGCCGGGTCGTAGGCCACGCTCTTGCTGAGGAACGGCACCGTCGTGTTGACCTCGTTGGCCTGCACGAACGTGTCGCCGTTGGTGTCGGTCCAGGGGTAGCGCACGAACACCGCGCCGGTTGAGGCGAGCTGGTTCGACAGCAGGCCGGGCGCCATCTGGCCGTAGTAAGTCGCATAGGACGACGAGATGACGTTGCGGCCGTTGCCGGTGATGTCATACGTCATGCCGATGCGGGGTGAGAAATCGGTCCACACCACACCGGCATCAGCGCCCTGGAAGTCAATCGCGGGCATCAGGGTCGGGAACAGCGAGTTGGCCGGCACCGGGGCCGCCACCGCCTCGTCGTCCTGGCGGTCAACGCGGAAGCCCAAGTTGAGGGTCAGCTTGTTCTTGGTGAACGTGTCGGCCAGGTAGAACGCCTGGGTGTTGAGGTGCGACTCGGAATTGCCGTCGCGCCAGATGTCGGCGTTGGCCGCGACGCCGTTGGTGAAGCGCGCGTCGACGAAGCCACCGCGGTGGTTCAGGCTGGTCGAGTGCGCAGTGCGGATGCGGTAGCCCATCTTGAAGGCGTGGTCGCCGCCAAGCGCGTTGGGCAGGAAGTAGCTGCTGTTGACGTCGATGCTGTTGGTCGGGCGCAGGAAGGTTGACGCCTGGAACGAACGGCCCCAGATGCCGGTGCTGGTCTCGAAGCGGGCCTGCACGGTACGCAGTTCGTCTTCGTGGAAGTCGAGCACGAAGTTGTTGCCCAGGTGAGCGGCAACGACGTCAACCAACCAACGATCGCTGATCACGTGCTGGTCGCCGAGCTTCCAGAACGGCGAGGGACCGGTGATCCAGCCGAACTTGCCGAAATCGCTCGACACGGCCTTCTGGCGGTAGGTGGTCTCGATCGGACGCGTGTCGCCGGCGTCGCGCGCGTTACGAACCTTTTCCGCCCAGGTGTTCTGGAAGGTCAGGCGGTTGTTCGTGAACGGCACGTACGACAGCTTCCAGTTGTAGTTGTTCAGCGTCGTCAGGTCGGTTGACAGGCAGCTGCGCAGCAGTTCGGTGTCAGCCGTGCGCGGGTTGATCGCGACGCCGCCGGGGCGGCACTCGGGGGTCTGGTTGTAAAAGCCCACCACGCCGACCTTGATGTCCTGCGTGCCGTAGCTGCCCCAGTACCACAGCTTGCCCTTGACGATGGGACCGCCCACATCGAAGCCGTAGTCCTTGATGTTCTGGATCGGCGCGCCGGCGCCGGCGCCCTGCGCCTTCAGTTCAGGCGTAATGTTGTCGTCAACGAACCGGTCGTCGGTCAGCAGGTAGCGGCCCGAACCCTTGAAGCGGTCGGTGCCGCTCTTGGTCACCAGGTTGATGCCGACGCCGCCGGTCTGCTGGGTGACGTCCGAGCCGCCCGTCGAAACCTGCATTTCTTCGAGCATGTCGAAGTCGTAGTAGATGGGCGAAGCGCCGGTGGCGGCCATGTCGGTGATATCGACGCCGTCAATGGACCACTTGTTGTTGCCGGTGCTCGCACCGCGCGAGATGTAGCCCGACTGCTGGCCCGACTGGTTGCCGCCAACGTTGGCGCGGTCCATCGTGATGCCGGGCGTGCGCTCGAGCATGACCCAGGGGTCGCGCGCCGACGGGATGTCGCGCATCGTCTCGAGGTCAAACGTCGTCGAGGTACCGGTCTCGCGAGTGTCCACGATCGGGCTCTCGCCGGTCACGGTGACCGTTTCCTGCACCGACGACAACTCGAGGGCGCCGTTAACCTGCGCGCGGAAGCCGATGGTGACCCGGATGTCCTGCATCACCATGCTTCGGAAGCCGGGCAACTCGAAGGTCACTGAGTAGGTGCCGATCGGCAGTTCGGGAGTGCGGTAGGTGCCCGTTTCCGAGGTCACGGACACGCGCGGCGTGATAAGCCCGGGACCGGCGACGGTCACGGTGACTCCTGGCAGCACGGCGCCCGACTTGTCGGCGGCGCGTCCATAGATCTCACCCGTTGTCTGCTGCGCAGCAGCAGTGGTGCCCACGAGGAGCATCAATGCCGACGCGACTAGCGCATTTCTAAACGTCATAATTTCCCAATCCTCCAAAACGCCAGGGAGCCTGGCGAATTTTCAATACACAAGAACCGGCCCGACTTATCGGCAGTTCAGCCCAATTACGTGGGCACGCACCCCAAAGAGCAGCATTTATGCCACTGGTCACAGGTCTGGCACCGTCCAGTAACCCCAATAAAACTGGCCTTTGACCCGATGGGCTAGGGATAAACCCGGCGTGTATTCAAGTATTTGGATTGCGTGGCTCCAAACCGCTGAATGAACGTTCAAGATGAGTTTGGGCCCTCGGAACAAGTTCACTCTGTAGACTCGTCTACTTTGTAGTCATGGGACGAGCGTTCTTGGGTGAGTTCGAGCAGCGGGTGATGCTGGCCATTCTTCGGTGCGACAGCAAGGCGCAACCGATCGAGATTCGGCGCGAAGTGCTGCGCGCATCGGGGCACGAACCGTCGCGTGGTGCGTTCTATACGACGCTTGACCGCCTCGAGTCGAAGGGGCTGGTGCGGTGGACCACCGGAACCGGCGGCGACAGCCGCGACGGCCTGGCTCAACGCACCTTCACGGTCACGCCCGATGGCGTGCGAGCGCTGCGCGCGTCACGCAGGGCGCTCCTGGAACTCTGGTCGGGCCTCGACGAAATCTTGAGTGAATCATGAAGCAATCAGGGATCGGGGATCAGGGATCAGGGATCGGGGACCGCGGCCTCGCCGCACCGCCGCGCCTCGCGGACTGGCTGCTTCGCCGTGTGTTGCCCCTCGGCAAGCGCGGCGAGAGTATTCGCGGCGACCTGCTCGAAGAGTTCCGCGTCCTCCAAACTCCCCCTGATCCCCGATCCCCGATCCCTCATCCCCGATCCCCGATCCGAGATCCCCGACTCTGGTACTGGCAGCAGGCGCTTCGACTGACGCTTCGCTACGCTTTTGATTCCGCTCCGCCGCCCCGCTTGTCGCATCCCAGGAGAGTCCCCATGTGGTTCGAGTTTTCCGCAGATCTGAAGTCGGCGGTTCGCGCCATGCGCCGCGCGCCTGGCACCTCGGCTCTGATTGTGTTGACGCTGGCGGCGGCCATCGCTGGGTCGACCATCGGGTTCACGTTTGCCGACTTCGCGCTGCTGCGCGGCCTGCCAGTAGACGATGAGGACCGCGTGGTCTCGGTGTTTGCGACTGACACGGAAGGATCGAACCCTCGGGCCCGTATTTCGGGTCCTGACTTTCTTGATGTCGAAGCTCGCGCGACGACGATCGAAAAGCCGGCGGCCTTCACCATGGGCCACGCGCCCCTGATCCGCGATGGGCAATCGCAGACGTTGTCGGTGTCATACGCCACCGCCAACCTGTTTGCCGCCATGGGGCAGCCCGCGATGCGTGGCCGCATCTTCGCTCGTGGTGACGATCAGCCTGGGGCGGAGCCGGTGGTGGTGCTCTCGCATCGCTACTGGCAACAGGACTTGGCGGGCCGCGACGCGGTGCTTGGACAAACGCTTCAGATCGGCCGCAAGCACTTCACGGTTGTCGGCGTGCTATCGCCAGACATTGAGTTCGGCAACATCAGCGAGATCGATGTGTGGCTGCCCTTGGTCATCGATCCGGCAGGCGCGCGGGATGTCCGCAACATGCGCTTCTTCGCGCGACTGAAGCCCGGTGTCGAGTTCCGGCAGGCGGCCGCCGAGCTGGCTGCCATCGGCGATGCGCTCGCGCGCGAGCATCCCGACACCAATGGCGGCTGGCGGATGCGACTGGCCCATATCAGCGAACTCACCGGCGGCGATGGCTTCTGGGTGATCATCGCGCTGTTCGTGCTGTCGATTGGCTTATTGATCGCCATTGCCACCGCCAACGTCTCGAACCTGGTGCTGGCGCGCACGCTCGGTCGCGCGCGTGAGTTGGCCGTGCGGACCGCGCTCGGCGCCCGGCGCGGACGATTGGTGCGCCAGTTTGTGACCGAAGGATTCGTGCTGTGCCTGGCCGCCGCGCTGCTCGCGCTGCCGCTGGCGTGGGCGGGGCTGCAGACAATTGCCGCCACGTCTCCCGAGGTGGTGTTCCAACAGCTCACGATTGACTGGCACGAAATGGGTTTTGTGGCCGCGGTCACGCTCGTCTGCCCGCTCGTCTTCTCGATCGCGCCGCTGCGCATGCTTGCCCGTCCGGACATGCGCCAGGTACTCGCGGGCAGCGGCACCCGCGGGGCCACGGCCTCGACGCGTGGCCGCGGCGCGCTCGTCGTGGTGCAGGTGGCGCTGGCGGTGATCCTGCTGACGGTATCAAGCCTGTCGCTGCGCAGCGTCCAGCGCATTTACTCCGCGCCCACCGGTCTCAACCCCGATGGCGTGCTGGTGCTCGGGCTCGAGTTCAACGACGTGCAGTATCCCGACGCGGGGCAGGTTCCTGCGGTGGCGCGCGAGGTTCGCGATCGACTGGCAGCACTGCCGGGAGTCGAAACCGTCGGCATGATCAACTCGCTGCCCATTCTTGGCGATCGCGTCAATGTGCCGCTGCTGTTGGACACCGCAACCGGCGATCCGAGCGAAGTCAAGCCGACGGCCGTGGTGACCAGCGTATCCTCGGAGGCAGCTCCGGCCCTGGGCGTTGCCTTGGTGAGCGGGGCGTGGTGGAACGCGTCGGGAGGCGAGGTCGCAGTCGTGAGTCGCGCTGCCGCCGACCGCTATTTTGGCGGTGTCGCCCAGGCCATCGGCCGCCGGTTCAAGGTCACCGAAGCCGGGGCCACCGTGAACGCGCGCATCATCGGTGTCTCGACCGATGTCGCCAATACCGACCGCACCTCGGCCGCGCCGGCTCGCGTGTGGTTGCCCTTGGCGCCGCAGACTCGCCGACTGACCTACGTCGTTCGGGCCACTCAGCCCGGCGAGTTGGCCCCGGGCATCCGGTCGGCCATCGCGCAAACCGCGCCGGCGGTCCCGATTGAATCGCTGCTGACGCTCAACGAGGCGCTCCGCCAGGCGGCGTCCAGCGACTACGCCGTGATCGGCACGCTCACCGGATTCGCACTGCTCGCGCTGCTGCTGGCGGCCACCGGGCTGTTCGGGGTGATCTCGTTCGGCGTCGCGCAGCGAACTGCGGAGTTCGGCACGCGGATGGCGCTTGGCGCCAGCGCCGGGGACGTGGTTCGCCTAGTGGCCGGGCAGTCGCTGTTGCTGCTGTTCCTGGGAGTCGGTATCGGGTTGACGTTGGGCGTCGGCATCGGCTTCGCCATGGGCGGCGCGCTCAATGGATTGTCGCCGCTCGACCCGTGGTCGATTGGCTCGGTCGTCGGACTGCTCACGGCCGTCACGCTAGTCGCGACCGCGCTGCCCGCCTGGCGGGCAGCGCGGATTGATCCAATGACGGCGCTGCGCGCGGAGTAAGCACGGCGTCTTCGCCGCCGCGTGGGACTCGGGCCTCCGGCCCTCGTCGGGCTCGCGGCGGACGCCGCTCGTGGGGTGGGTGAGAAAAGGGTAGGGCTCCCGATGGCCGATCCATCGGAAGCCCTACGAAACCGCTGTGCGGCCGAGCCCCAGGAGCGCAAAGCGCGACCCCTACCAAGCCGCGAAGCGGCGAGCCCTACCGCACCGAAGGCGCGGCCCTACCAGTCGAACTTGACGCCGAACTTCGCGATGCGCGGTCCGAGCACGGTGGTCGCCTTGTCGAAGCCGGCGCCCGAGCGCCAGTCGATGTTGACGGCCGTGTTCGAGTTCATCGCGTTGAACAGGTCGAAGAACAGGCCGAGCTTGGCGCGATCGGCAGCAAAGCGCAGCTGCTTCTCGACGCGGAAGTCCAGCACCGTCACGGTGTCCTGCCGGCGCGTTCCGATCGGCTCGGCCAGGATGATCTGTGTGCCGTAGTTCAGCTCGCCCGCGCGGGTCGAGAAGTAGCGGCCATAGGGCGCGCCGCTCTGCACCTTGAGCACCGGCGTCACGCGCAGACCCCATCCGGCGTCCACCGAACCCGACACCTTGGCGTTCCAGTCGGTGTACTCGTTCTGCGTCTTCTCGTTCGGATTGGACGGATAGCTGCCGAACAGCGAGAAGTTCTGCACCTGCGTGCCGAAGCGGTTGTTGAAGTACAGGTTGCCGAACTGGTTGGTCCAGGTGTACGAGAACGACGTGTTCAGCGACCAGCGGTTCGAATAGCGCTTGTTGGCCGAGAATTCGAGGGTCTTGAACGTGCCCTCGTAACCGTCGATGTTCCGGGTGATGTTGTTGGCAAGCGTCGTCGTGTCGCTCAGGTTGAACGCGGGAACCGAGCGATCGTCGGCATTGCCGTAGACGTTGTCCGACCCGGGATCGACCACCGTGGTGGGGATGTTGAAGGCGCTGAGCGGGCGTGACGCGTTGACCTGCTGCCAGCCGTCGTTGTCCTTCTTGTAGACGAAACCGGCGCGCACGCCGAGGTCGGTGATCACCGCGCGCTCGACGAAGAACGAGGTCTCGTCGTTGTACGAGTTACGCAGGTTGGGATCGATCGACGCGTTGGCGACGCCGCCGAAGCGCTGGATCTGCGTGCCTTGTTCGCCATTCTGGAAGATGCGATCGTTGTTGAGATCGTTCCAGACGTGGTCGGCGTACTGGCTGCCGGTGTTGACGTTGACCGCGTCGGCCAGGTTGACGCCGGGGTTGAAGTAGAACCGGCCCCAGTTGGCTTTCAGCACCGTCTTGCCGTCGCCGGTCAGGTCGTAGGTCGCGCCAATGCGGGGCACGATGTGATTGAAGGCGATCACCTCGTCGATGGCCGCGAAGCTCAGCGGGTTGGGCACGAAGCGGCCGGCCGCGAGCTGCTGCTCGGGCAGGTAGACCACGTAGCGGTCGAAGCGAGCGCCCAGGTTGAGCGTCAACTTGTTGATCGTCCACGTGTCGGTGACAAAGGCGCTGGTCGTGCCGAGTGCGCTCCAGCTGTCGGAGTTGCTGGTCAGGCGAACTTCAACCGGCGTGGTCGCCGAGATCGGGCCCTGCAGCGAACCGTTGACGAAGTGCACGACGTTGTCCTTGTAGTAGCTGTTCCAGAGCGTCTCGCCTTTCTCGTCCATGTACTCGACGCCGAGCTTCAGGTTGTGAGATCCGCCCGCGAACTGGTCCTTGAAGTAGCTCATCGCGCCGGTGAACTGGTTGCGACGCCGGCGCAGCTCCCAGTCGCGGCCGCCGCCGAGCACTTCACGGAGGTTCAGCGACTCGTAACGGGTCTCGCCGGTGTTGCTGACCAGGCCGAAGTTGTAGCCAAACTGGCCGCCGCGCACTTCGACGAACGTGTTCTGGCCCATCGTGCCATTCCACTCACCCTTGTAAACCCAGCTGGGCGACGACTGCAGCACTGTGGACGCGGCCGTGACGTGCACCGGCGACGCCACGCGGCTGGCGTCCGTGCGGTTCGGCTGTTCCTTGGTGCCGTGTTGCAGGTAGGCAATGAACTTGTTCGCCTGGTTCACCTGGTAGGTGGCCTTGCCGGTGTAGTTGAACAGCTTGGTGTTGAACGGCGTGCCGTCGAGGAAGCTGCCGGCCGGCGGCGCAGCCACCGAGTTCTGCTGGTTCAGGTACGAGAAGTGCCCCCACATGCGGTCCTTGATAATCGGGCCGCCAACGCCGAGGTTCAGGTTCTTGTACTCCGCCAGGCGATTGCCGTCGTTGCGAATCACGGCGCCCGGCGACGGGATGGTCTGATCGGCAGCGAGGTTACGGCTCTGGAACCGGTCGTTCTCGTAGTCGTAGTAGAGGCTGACCGAGGGACGGTTGCTGCCGCTCTTGCCGACAAACTGCGTCAGCACACCGGGGTTGGCCATCTCGGCGGAGTTTCCGGCGGCGCCGATGAACACGTCATCGAACGAACCGTAGTCCAGGTAGAAGCCCGCGGCCGACGTGCCTTCGGTGGTGTTGATGCCTTCGATTAGCGGACGGTTCTGGCCCGAGTAACCGTAGGCGAAGTAGGTGGTCTGCGTGCCGGCGGTCGAACCGCCGACGTCAACCCGGTTCAACGTCACCGACGGCGTGGTCGCCAGCAGCGACCACATGTCGCGCGCGTTGGGCAGCGACGACAGCATCTGCTGGTCGTAGGTGGTCTGGATGCGCGTGGATGACGTGTCGATCACCGGCGACTCGCCGCTCACCGTCACCGTTTCCTGCAGCGTCGCCACATTCAGGCTGACGTTGACCTGGGCGTTAAAGCCGAGCGTGATGCGAATGCCCTCGCGCACGTTGGCCTGGAACCCGGCCAGCTCGTAAGACAGCCGGTACTCTCCCGGCGGCACCGCCGGGAACCGGTAGAGACCCGCCTCGTTGGTGACCGCCGAGAGCGATCCGATCTGCGCGGGGCTGGTCGCGGTGACCGTGACGCCGGGCAGCACGCCGCCCTGCGCGTCTTTCACCTCGCCACTGATACTGCCGGTCGAGCTCGCGCCGCCACCCTGCGCCGACGCCGATGACGCCAGGGCGAGAGTCGCCAGCAAAGCCCAAATGATGTTGCTCCAACGCTTCATGTTGTAAAACCTCCGCTGCTCACAGAGCAAGGCCAGTGCCCAGATCGGGGGAACGGATTGTTGGAGTTGGATTCAGCGTGACGTCTGGAAAGTGCGGCTCGTCACCGCCGGGATGTCACTCGTCACTCGCGCCGGTTCGGCGTGCGTTTTCGGACGTGATGCCGCTTCAATCGCACGAAGTGCGATCCAACCGTCTGGACGGGGGGCTTAAGGGCTTAGGGGCTTAGGGGCTTGAGGTCTTGAGGTCTTGGGGTCTTGGGGTCTTGGGGTCTTGAGGGCTTGGGGGAAGACTACGTCAACTGCGGCAACGCGGTGATCACCGACCAGATGATCGCGACGAAGGTGACCACCAGGCAACCGACGGCAATCGCCAGGTGATCGATGCGTTTGGGCTTCAGCGGGTCGAGGATCAACGACGCGAGATAGCCGCCGGCAAACCCGCCCAGGTGGGCGGTGTTGTCGATGCCCGGCATGATAAAGCCCATCACGCCCGCGATCAGCGCGTACTGCAAGCCGGCCTGGCTGATGTGGCTGCTGCCCGTGCGCCGCCCGTAATAGAACAGGGCGCCGAGCAGGCCGAAGATCGGCGCCGAGGCGCCGACGGTGATGTTGGCGCCGCCAAAGAACGGGATGCGCACCGGCAGCATGTAGAGGCCCGTGCTCAGGGCGAAGCCGGTGATGCTCGACAGGGTGTAGATGATGATCATGCGCCCCGCGCCGTAGAGGTTCGCGATTTCAGGGGCGAGGCTGCGAATCCACATCACGTTGAAAAAAATATGGAGCACGCCGCCGTGCAGCCAGGCGGCGGTCAACAGTGTCCACCAGCGCCCGTAGCCGACGACCGGCGTGGCGCCGCTTGCTCCGAGCAGATACAAGATGGCGGTCGAGGGCGACAGCATCACCTGGATGCCGTCGCGCGACAGGATCAGCGACAGCACGTAGAGGATGATCGTGCCGCCGGTGACGATCGGCACGAAGCCGAGGTCGTTACCAAGGCTGCGAAGAGCGGGGCCGAAGCCCCAGAGGCCGGGATTGCGCCGCCCGCAGTTGTAGCAGGTGCTGTCGTTGACGCCCACCAGCACGCCGCACGACGTGCAGATGACAGACCCCTCGGTTTTCCGCTTGAACACGACCAGTATTCTACTGGGCTTGAGGTCCTAGGGTCTTGAGGTCTTGAAAACCTCTAAGCCTCTTTCAACCCGCGCGTGCCGGCCGCGAAGCAGGCTATCCCCACCGAGATCAGGATTGCGCACGGCAACACCATCTCGTTCAGTGTGAATTGGCGCCAGATGCCGCCTTCGATCGCCAGCACCACCCACCGGATGGGACTGATCATGCCCGCCGTCTGCATCCACTGCGGCATCACGAACTGCGGCACCATGGCGCCGCCGAGCATCGACATCGGCATCAGGATCGCCCAGCCGGCGCCCGAGGCGGTTTGTTCGGTCTTGCCCAGGCTCGCGATCAGCATCATGAACCCGACGAAGCACACCGCCGCCGACACGCCCGCCAGGGCCAGAATGCCCATGGAAGATGGTCGGACCCCGAACCCAAACGCCACCGTCAGCAAGATCACCTCCACCAGCATGATCGTGATGAAACACGCCAGCGCCTTGCCGCCGAGAATCTGCGCGCGCGACAGCGGCGCCATGCGCAGGCGCACCAGGGTTCCGTGCGTCCGCTCCGTGACCAGGCTGACCCCGAAGGTCATCACGCACCCGATCAGCCCCCAGACAATGCCTTGCGGGAACGTGACGTCGAACGCGTTCTCGGGTCCTCGCCGCTCGCGCGCCACCGCCCTGGTGGTGATCTTGAGCGGTTGCCACGCCTCGCCGCCGCTGCTGCCTTGCGCGGTAAATCGCGTCAGCAGCTCTGCTCCTGCCTGCTTCATCAACAGCCCCTCGATCATGCCGGCCTCGGCCTGGCGGGCCGGGTCGACACCGAGCTCGACTTGCTTCGAGGGACCCGAGAGTATGCGTTGTGAGGCGGCGCCGAAACCCGGCTTAACCACGAGGTAGCCGGCGCGGCGGCCAAGCCGCACCGCCAGGTCGGCCTCGGCCGTCGTCATTGGCGTCAGCTCGAGCGAGGCCTCCAGGCCGGCGAGGAATGTCCGCGAGGCATCGCTGTGATCTTCGTCGGTGACGGCGATCCGCATCTTGGGCTGCGCGCCACCCGACGTCGCGTTGCCCCCAAACGCGAAGCCGAACAGCACCATCAGCACAATCGGCCACGCGAAGGTGAAGAACATGCCGCCCTTGTTGCGCGGCATCAAGCGAAGATCTTTCAGGGCGAGGGCGATGATCTGGTTCATGGTGTCAATCCCGAAGGCTGCGGCCGGTGAGACTCAGGAAAACCTGCTCGAGCGTCGGGCGCTCCATCTGGACCGCGTCGACGGCGCTGGTGGCGGCAATGCGCTTGAGCTCGGCGAGCGGATCAGCGGTGTGCATGCGGCGAGTCTCGCCGTTGGTGTTGACAACCAGCGTCGCCGGCCCGCCGTGCGTCGCAAGCAGTTCGGTGACCGTGCCGAGCGCCAGCAGCCGCCCGCTGTCGACGATCGCAATGCGCTCGCACAGGCGCACGGCTTCCTCCATGTAGTGGGTGGTGTAGATGATGGTGCGGCCTTCGGCGTGCAAGGCCTCGATGTTCTCGAAGATCTTGTTGCGTGACTGGGGATCGACGCCGACCGTTGGTTCGTCGAGCAGCAAGAGTTGCGGGTCGTGGACGAGCGCCGCGGCCAGGTTGAGCCGCCGCTTCATGCCGCCCGAGTACTTGCCGACCGCATCGTCCTTGCGATCGCTGAGGCCAACAAAATCCAGGCACCATGCCACCCGCCTGGCGAGGGCGGCGCCAGACAGGCCATAAACTTCGCCGAAGAAGCGCAGGTTCTCTTCGCCGCTGAGCAGGTCGTAGAGGGCAATAGCTTGCGGCGCGACGCCGATGTGCCGGCGTACCGAGGCAGTGGCGGGGTTGCCGAGTCCTTCGATGGCGATCTCGCCGGCGTCGGGATTCAGTAAGCCGACGGCCAGGTTGACGCTGGTGCTCTTGCCCGCGCCGTTTGGACCCAGCAGGCCGAACAGCTCGCCCTTGCGAACCGACAGCGAAAGGCCGTCGACCGCCACGGTCTTGCCAAAGGATTTGTGCACGTTCGTGAGGGTCAGCATGGCTACCTGTCTATACGGACCGGTTTGGCGGCCGTTCGGCACGGCCGGCCGAACGGCAGGAAACCGGCTTCGACCGGATAGAATTGGTCATCGCTACCGAGATCATCGTCATCTTCATCCTCATCCTCGCCAACGGCGTATTTGCCATGTCGGAGATTTCCGTCGTGGCGGCCAAGAAGGTGCGCCTGCAGCAGCGCGCCGAGGATGGCGACGAGCGTGCCAAGACCGCGCTGGCACTGGCCCACGAACCCAACCACATTCTGGCGACGGTACACGTCGGCAACACCATGGTTGGCGTGCTGGCCGGCGCTTACGGCGGCGCCACGCTGGCCGAAAAACTCGCGGTGCCGATCTCGCAGTTCG
>JANMUX010000142.1:0-3286 GCA_031392125.1 Acidobacteriota bacterium
GCCACACCGTTCCCGCTTCGGTCTTGCCGAACTTCGTGCCCGCCGACGTCTTCAGCAACGGCCACACCAGGCCATGCGCCTTCTTGCCGCGCACCTTGCGAATGAGATCGGTGCCCGCGGTGATGTTGCCCCACTGATCGCTGCCACCCATTTGCATGGTGCAGCCCTCGCCATCGAACAGGTGGAGGAAGTCGTACGCCTGCAGGACGAGGTAGCTAAACTCGGTATAGGAAAGCCCGTCCTCGCCCTCCAGGCGACGGCTCACCGACTCCTTCTGCAGCATGTAGCCGATGCTGAAGTGCTTGCCGACGTCACGCAGAAACGTGAGCACATCGATGGCGCCCAGCCAGTCGGCGTTGTTGACGATGCGAGCGGCGTTGGGCACGGCGGAAAAGTCCAGGAACCGCTCGAGTTGTGCGCGAATCCCAATGACATTCACATCAACCTGGTCGCTCGACAGCAGGTTGCGCTCCTGTGATTTCCCGCTGGGATCGCCAATCATGCCGGTGCCGCCGCCGACGATGGCAATGGGAGTGTGCCCGAACCGCTGCAGGCGGGCCAAGCCCATCACGGTGAGCAACGATCCCACGTGAAGGCTCGAGGCCGTCGGGTCGAACCCGATGTACGCCGTCACGGGCCCAGCCGCCAGCGCTTCGCGCGCGCCCTCGGTCTTCTCGGAAACCATCCCTCGCCACTCGAATTCTTCGAACACGCTCATGGATGACAACTATAAGTTCAACTGAAACGGTCTCTTTCAACTTTCAACTGCCAACTTCTCAACTCTGGGCTTTCCTCATACACTGACCCCGTGGCCCTGACGCGCCGCGACTTCCTCCGTTCGGCCACCGTTGTCACGGCCGGGGCGCTGACCGGGGTAGCCGCGTATGGTGTCGCTTACGAGCGTCACCACATTGACCGCATCGTCCGCGACATTGCGGTGCGCGGGCTTCCGCCCGCTCTCGATGGCTTGCGCATCGGGATGATTACCGACGTCCATCACAGTTCGGTAGTGTCGGCCGGCGATGTGGCACGAGCGGTGGCGGTTCTGCAGGAGGCCGCCCCGGACATCGTCGTGCTGGGAGGCGACTACATCAGCTTCTTCGATCGTGCCTATGCGGGAGCGGTCGCCGAGCTGCTCGCGCCGCTGGCGCACGCGCCGTTCGGTTCGTTCGCGGTGCTCGGCAACCACGACGACGAGCGCGAGGTGCCCGCAACGTTGTCGGCGCGCGGCTTCACGGTGTTGAAGGATCAGCGAACCGCGCTGACGGTGCGCGGCGAGCGGCTCGATATTGCGGGAATTCACTTCTGGACCCGGTCCCCGGGAGAAATCGCGGACGTGCTGAAGGGCACGGGCGGCACCACCATTCTGCTGGCCCACGATCCGCGCAGGCTGGTCGAGGCGGCCGCGCTCGACGTGCAGCTGGTTTTGTCGGGACATACGCACGGCGGCCAGGTGATCGTGCCGGCCGTCGGCGCGATCGCGGGCCGCAAGTTTCCGGTCCTGTCCGGCTACGCGACGCGGGAGAACACCGCCCTGTTCGTCAGCAAGGGCGTCGGCACCGTTTATGTCCCGATCCGCATCAACTGCCCGCCAGACGTGGCCGTACTGACGCTCCGGCCTGCCGCAGCCTAGCTAGCGGTCGCGATCCAACACGAGCCGAATCGCCTCGGGATAGAGACCGTGCTCCACTTCCAGGATGCGCGCCGCCAGTGTCTCGGCGGTATCGCCTGGATTCACCTGAACCGCGCGCTGCAAGACGACCGGACCGGCGTCGAGCTCCCTGTTCACGACATGAACAGTGGCGCCGCTTACTCGAGCCCCGTCGTCGAGCGCCTGTTGCTGAGGGTGCAGGCCCGGGTACTTCGGCAGCAACGAGGGATGGATGTTGAGAATGCGGTCCGGGAACGCATCGACGAACACGGGACTCAACAGGCGCATGAATCCGGCCAGGCAGACCAAGGCGACGCCTCGCTGGTTGAGCTCCTGGACCATGGCGTGGTCGTACTCTTCGCGAGAAGAGAACGCCTGGTGGCCGAGGACAAGCGTCTCGATGCCGGCGCGACGCGCATGCTCGAGTCCCGGGGCGTCGGCACGGTTGGAAATCACGATCGCGATCGACGCATCGAGCCGCCCGTCAGCGATGGCCTCGATGATGGCTTTCAGGTTCGAGCCGCGGCCTGAGATCAGGACGCCGAGCCTGCGCTCACCTGCAGTCGAATCGCGATGCAACGCATTCACGAATCGGCAATCGTGGCCGCCGACCGCAAGGAGAGCGCGACAAAGGTGAGGGTGCCGTTAGTGCAGCCGCCGGTCGGCAGCGTCGGTGCGCCGATTACGAACAGATTTTCGTGATCGTGCGTGCGGCCAAAACTGTCACAGACGCTGGTCGCCGGATCCGCTCCCATTCGGCACCCGCCGGCCGGATGATCCCAGTAGGTCGAGGCCGATGGCTTGCCGGTCAGGCGACCGTTGCTGGCGCGCGCCATGCGCTCGAAGACCGCCGTGCAATGCGACAGGGTCGCGGCCTCGCGCGACTCGGCGGCGGCATCTAGTTGTCGGTCGATCTTCGGCATTGGGTCGCCATAGCGGTTCGTCGCGGTGGGATCGAGCGTCAGCCGGCTGTCGCTCGATGGGTGGGAGTCGTAGTAGGTCCGCAGCCGGACCGAACTGCCCTTGAGCGCTCGCCCGCGCCAGTCGTTGAGCAATTCATCGCCGAGCAGCAGCCCACCGTCGACCGATCGCAGCCTTGGTTCCTTGCCGGCGGAGCTCTCCCAGACGCGGGTATCGTGCCGGACAAACGCTCGGTCTGTCGGGCAGCGGAAGTACTCACGCGAGACCAAGCTGTGAGTCATGTTCTGGCCGGGAAACGTCTCTTCATCAATCATGGCTTGCGCGGAGACGAACTTGTGGCCATTCATGAACCGGCCCACCAACCCAGATCGATTGGCGATGCCGCTCGGAAACCGCGCACTGGTCGACAACAACAGCAGATGCGGGCTCCAGCACTGGCCCGAGGCCAAAACGAACTGCTTTGCCCTGTACTCCGTCATCTCGTTGGGCCGATCCTGGTGATAGCCCTGCGCGACGGCGATCGTCGAGCGGCCGTCGTCCACAATCAGTCGGCGGATCAGCATGCGGTCGTGTAGCGTGACCTTCTTCGCGGCAATCAGCTGCTGATACGTGTAGTCGGGCGAATAGCGAGCGCCGGTCGGACAGACGTCGCCACAGGTGTCATAAAGTCCGCACGCTCCACGGCCGTCGAATGGCGCCGTCACATTTCTCGAA
>JANMUX010000402.1:0-2406 GCA_031392125.1 Acidobacteriota bacterium
GATGTTCATCTGCACCGCCAACGTCCTGCACACCATTCCACAGGCACTGCGCGACCGCATGGAAGTGTTGCAGCTGGCCGGCTACACCGAGCAGGAAAAGACCGAGATTGCCAAGCGCTTCCTGGTCAACAAGGCCGTCGAGGGTTCGGGGCTCACCGAGAAGAACATCACCTTCACCGACGACGCGCTGCAGAACGTGATTCAGCGCTACACGCGCGAGGCGGGTGTCCGCAACCTCGAACGCGAGATCAACGCAATCTGCCGGAAGATCGCCCGCAAGGTGGTGGTTGACGGCGCCAACACGTTCGAGGCGATTACCGCTGAGAAGGTCACCGAGTACCTTGGCGTACCGCGATACCGCCCCAGCATGGCGGAGGAAAAGAACGAGATCGGTGTCGCCACCGGCTTGGCGTGGACCGAGGTCGGCGGCGAGATCCTGGTGACCGAGTGCACGCTGATGCCGGGCCGCGGCCGCTTGATCCTTACCGGCAAGCTCGGCGACGTGATGCAGGAATCGGCGCAGGCCGCAATGAGCTACGTGCGCTCGCGCGCCGAAGAGTTCGGCATCCCGAAGGACTTCAATCGCAAGGTGGACGTGCACGTGCACATTCCCGAAGGGGCCATTCCGAAAGACGGCCCTTCCGCCGGCATCACCCTGGCGACGGCCCTGATTTCGGCGCTCGCCCACATTCCCACGCGCCGCGACGTCGCCATGACCGGCGAAATCACCCTGCGCGGCAAGGTGTTGCCGATCGGCGGCCTCAAGGAAAAGTTGCTGGCCGCGCACCGCGCCGGCGTGAAGACCATTCTGGTGCCGAAAGACAACGAGAAGGACCTGGCTGACATTCCGAAGAACGTGCTCGACGTGCTCGACATCCACATGGTCAGCCACATGGATGAAGTGCTCAAAGTCGCACTCGACGGTCCGTTGACGCCCCTGACGCCGACGCCCGATTCGGATATCGACGAATCGTCTGACGCGATTACGCACTGATTGAAGGTTTTCTCCGAGTTCGTCACGAGCGCCGCCGGGACGGCCGGATTTCCGAGGGACGGCGTTCCCGAGCTGGCGATGGTAGGCCGCTCGAACGTTGGCAAGTCGACCCTGATTAACGCCCTCGTCCGGCAGAAACTCGCCCGGACGAGCGCCGCTCCCGGCAAGACGCGCCTGGCGAACTTCTACCGGGTCGCAGTCGAGAGCAGGCCTCCGTTTTACCTGGTAGACCTCCCCGGCTATGGCTATGCGCGTGGTGGCGAGAAGAGCCGCCAGGAATTTGATGCGCTGGCCGCGGAGTACTTCGGCAGCCGGCACGCCGAAGAGGTGCCCGAAGGGCCCGCGCCCGGCGCGAAGCTGCCAGTGTTCTGCGGGGTGCTGTCGCTCGTCGACAGCCGGCACCCGGGGTTGGACGCGGATCGCACGGCCTGGACGTGGTTGAGCCGCATGGGGATTGAACGCCATGTGGTCGCCACGAAGGTAGACAAACTGACGCGTGCCGAGCGGCATCGTCATCTCTCGGAACTGGAACGGCTTTACTCAAGCCCGGTCACGCCTGTATCGGCGGAGACCGGTGAAGGATTGGATGCACTGTGGACGCTGATCGCCAGGCTGCTGACGCGGCCGTAGCTTCGCCGACGACCCCCGCCAACGAGCCGACCACGCTCGACCTGTCGACCCTCAAGGATATGAGCGTCACGGCGCTCACCAAGATCGCGAGGGACCTGGACATCCCCGGCGCGACCGGCATGCGCAAGCAGGAGCTGATCTTCGAAATCCTCCGGGCCCGCGCAGAGAAGGCCGGGTTGATCTTCTCCGAAGGCGTGCTGGAAGTGCTCCCCGACGGATTCGGCTTTCTGCGCGCCCCCGACTACAACTACCTCGCCGGTCCCGACGACATCTACGTCTCCCCCTCACAGATTCGCAAGTTCGACCTCCACACCGGCGACACCATCTCGGGGCAGATTCGCTCGCCGAAAGAAGGCGAACGCTACTTCGCGCTGATTAAGGTCGAGGCCATTAATTTCGAGCCGCCGGCTCGCGGCAAGGAGCGGGTGTTCTTCGAGAACCTGACACCGCTCTACCCGCAAGAACACATCCGGCTCGAGGCCGACCCCGAGAACCTGTCGACCCGCGTAATGGACCTGATGACGCCGCTCGGCAAGGGCCAGCGCGGCCTGATCGTGGCGCCGCCCCGCACCGGCAAGACCATGCTGCTGCAGGCGATCGCCAACGCGATCACCACCAACCACCCCGAGGTCTACCTGATCGTCCTGCTGATCGACGAGCGGCCTGAAGAGGTGACCGACATGCAGCGTTCGGTTAAAGGTGAAGTTGTATCTTCCACCTTTGACGAGCCGGCCACCCGCCACGTCCAGGTTGCCGAGATGGTCATCGAAAAAGCCAAGCGG
>JANMUX010000164.1:0-3611 GCA_031392125.1 Acidobacteriota bacterium
GCGACGCCGGCCATCGGAAGGCGACGCCGCCAGCATCGCATTCTCCGCCGACTTCACCGCCCGCTCAAACTTCCGCAGCAATCGTGCCCCCACCGTGTCATCCGTACCCTCGACGCCGACACCTACGTGGCGGCGAACTTCGTCGTGGTAGCAGTCGGCAACCTCGAGCACGACAACGTGCAGAACCTGCTCGAGCGCGCGCTTGCGCACATTCCGCACCGCGGTCCCGACGCCGAGCACACGCCGCCGGTAGTGGCATCGACGATCCAGATCCGCAAGAAGGAACTCGAACAGAGCCACGTCGTGTTTGGCACGCCAGCCCTGCCGCAGCATCACCCGGAACGGTATGCGGGCTACGCGCTGAACACCACGCTCGGTGGCTCCATGAGCTCGCGGCTGTTCCAGAACGTCCGCGAAAAGCGTGGCCTGGCCTATGCCGTGTTCTCCGGCCTGTCGGCGTACCAGGATTCCGGCGCCCTCAGTATTTACGCCGGCTGCAGCAACGAGGCGGTTGCCGAGTTGATTGACGTGGTGGTCGCCGAAATCCGGCAGATGAAGGCTGGCGGCCTCGATCCAATTGAGCTGCGCCGCGCGAAAGATCATCTCAAGGGTTCGCTGATGCTCGGGCTCGAGAGCACCTCGAGCCGCATGTCGCACCTCGCCCGCCAAGAGATGTATCGCGATCGCACCGACGGCCTGGACGAGATGCTGGCGGCGGTCGAGCGAGTGACCGCCGAAGACGTGCTGAGGCTGGCGAATCGCTTTTTCGCGAACGGGTCGCTGGCCGTTACCGTGCTCGGCAACGTCAACGGCCTGCAAGTCACCCAGGAGCACCTTGCACTCTAAGCAGATGACCGACTCCCGACTCCCGATCCGTCCTGAGCGCAGTCGAAGGGCTCCCGGCTCCCGGCGATGATTGCGCGTTACACCAACCCCGAAATGGGTCGCATCTGGAGCGAGCAGCGCCGGTACGAAACCTGGCTCCAAGTAGAAGTCGCCGCCGCCGAAGCCATGGCCGAGGCCGGTATTGTCCCCGCCGAAGCTGCGCGGGAGCTGCGCGCCAAGGGCGCCTTCGACATTGCGCGCATCGACGAAATCGAAAAAATCACCCAGCACGATGTCATCGCCTTCACCACTTCGGTCGCCGAAAAGGTGGGGCCGTCGGCACGCTGGCTCCACTTTGGCCTGACCTCGTCTGACGTAGTGGACACCGCGCAAGCGGTGCAGATGGTCGAGGCGTGCGACCTGGTTCTGAAGTTACTCGCCGGGCTCGCGGAAGCAATCAAGACGCGCGCCGCCGAACACAAGTCAACACCGATGATCGGCCGGACCCACGGCGTGCATGCCGAGGTCATGACCTTTGGTTTGAAGCTGGCGCTCTGGTACGCAGACCTTGGCCGCTGCGTTGAGCGGGTCAAGCGGGCGCGTGAAGGCGTGCGCGTCGGCATGATCTCCGGCGCCGTCGGTACCTTCGCGCACCTGGACCCGTCGATCGAAGAAGCGGTGTGCCGCCGGTTGGGCCTCGAAGCCGACGCGGTGTCATCGCAGGTGATCCAGCGCGATCGGCATGCCGAGCTGATGAGCGTCCTGGCGATCACTGCCGCCTGCCTGGAAAAGTTTGCACTCGAGATCCGCGGGTTGCAGAAGACCGAGATCGGCGAAGTCGAAGAACCGTTTGCCAAGGGGCAGAAGGGCTCGTCGGCGATGCCGCACAAGCGCAACCCGATTGGCTGCGAGCAGATCGTCGGGCTGGCGCGCCTGCTGCGCGGCAACGCGATGGCGGCGATCGAGAACGTGGCGCTGTGGCACGAGCGCGATATCTCGCACTCATCGGTCGAGCGGGTCATTCTCCCCGACAGCTTCATTGCCCTCGACCACATGCTGCGACGCTTCACCCGCATTGTCGCCGGGATGGTGGTCTATCCCGAGCGCATGCTCGAGAACCTGAATCGCTCGCGAGGCGTGGTGTTCTCGGGGCAGGTGCTGCTCGAACTGGCGCGTCACGGCATTTCGCGAGAGCAGGCCTACGAATGGGTGCAGCGTAACGCCATGCGCTCGTTCCACGAGAAGCTGGACTTCAAGCCGCTGTTACTCGCCGACGCCGACATCACCGCCGTGCTGCCGGCGGCCGAGATCGAGAGAGCGTTCGACTTGAAGACACAGCTCCGTAACGTCGACGCCGTGTTTTCGCGTGTCTTTGGAGGATAACCAATGCGTGCCCGTGTCTATGTGACCCTGAAACCTTCGGTCTTCGATCCCCAGGGTCGCGTCGTGGCCGATGCCCTGGTCACGCTCGGCTACCAGGACGTGCAGGACGTACGGCAGGGCAAGTTCTTCGAGGTCGAGCTGGCTGCCACTGATGAGCAGACCGCGAAGGCGAGGGTGACCGAGATGGCCGACAAACTGCTCGCCAACCCGGTGATCGAGAGTTACCGCGTCGAGGTCCTGCCATGAAGTTTTCGGTCGTCGTGTTCCCCGGGTCGAACTCGGATTACGACGCCTTCTACGCCGCCTCGGAAGTGATCGGGGAGGACGCCGCACTCGTCTGGCACAAGGACACCGACCTGCAGGGTGCCGATGTCGTGATTCTGCCCGGCGGGTTCGCCCACGGCGACTACCTGCGGACCGGCGCCATTGCCCGCTTCTCGCCGATCATGGCCGCGGTGAAGGCGTTTGCCGACCGTGGCGGACCGGTGCTAGGCATCTGCAACGGATTCCAGGTAATGCTCGAGGCCGGGATGTTGCCGGGTGCGATGGTGCGCAACGATCGCATCAAGTTTGTGTCGCGCATGGTGCCCGTCCGGGTCGAGCAAACCGACACGCCGTTCACCGCCGCGTGTGCTTCGAAGCAGGTGTTGCAAATGCCCGTGGCGCACGGCGAGGGCAACTACTACGCCGATCCGGAAACGCTCGCCGCGCTCGAGGCGAATCGCCAGGTCGTGTTCCGTTATGCCGATTCGGACGGCGAGGTGTCGCCCGCGGGCAACATCAATGGCTCGCTCAATAACATCGCCGGTATCTGCAACCGGCAGCGCAATGTGGTGGGGCTGATGCCGCACCCCGAACGCGCATCTGAAGCGCAGCTGGGGAGCGCCGACGGCCGCGTGATCCTGGCCTCGGCCGTAAAGGCTTTAGCATCTCTCTCGAGGTAACGACACCGGTGGCAGTTATTGACGCGGCGGTCCTGGAACGGCACGGCATCAAGCCGGACGAATACGAGCGCATTCTCGAGTTGATGGGCCGCGAGCCCAACCTGCTGGAGCTTGGCCTGTTCTCGGTGATGTGGTCGGAGCATTGCAGCTACAAGAGCTCGCGCGTTCACCTGAAGACGCTGCCAACCACCGGTGCGCGAGTGGTGCAGGGGCCGGGAGAGAACGCCGGCGCGGTTGACATTGGCAATGGCCTCTGCGCGGTGTTCAAGATCGAATCGCACAACCACCCGTCGTTCATCGAGCCGTACCAGGGCGCCGCGACCGGCGTCGGCGGCATCATCCGCGATATTTTCACGATGGGCGCCCGGCCGATCGCGTTGCTGAACTCGCTGCGCTTCGGCGCGCTCGATCAGCCGGCCACCAGACGGTTGCTCGAAGGTGTCGTCGCCGGCATCGCCG
>JANMUX010000241.1:0-10917 GCA_031392125.1 Acidobacteriota bacterium
TCCACACCCGCTGGCGATCCCAGAACCCGCCGGCGACCGATTCGATCGTCCGGCCCGCTACCGTCGCCACCGCCCGCTCGAACGGAACGCGTTGGGCAACTTGCCGCAGGATCGCGGCTGGCGCAGCGGCGCCGTGTTGGCGAATCAGGTCGCGGACGAGCGCTGCCGACAACGAATAGCCGCGCGACTGGGCGCTGTGCCCGCCATCAAACAGCGTGTCGATCTCTGCCACGGTCAAACGCGGCCCAGCGATTAGCTCCCACACCAGGCGCGATTGATCTTCGAAGTCCCACGGCCGCTCGACGGCCACCGCCAGCCCCTCGTGAAACCAGCGCGGCACCGGGAGGCCGCCCGCCGCGCGACCGATCAATACGTGCGCGACCTCGTGCCGCAAGACATCCTCGAGCGTGTCGTGAGGGTAGACCGGCGATCGCGACGGAAACAACACGATCAACCCGGCGTTGCTGATGGCAAAGCCAGCGGTCCAAGAGCTCGACTCGCGAGCGACGTTGCTGTTCTCGCCGGCCAGCACCACTTGAATGGGGCCGCCGGGCTCGGCCAGGCCAACGGTGCGAACAATAT
Source organism: Acidobacteriota bacterium (assembly GCA_031392125.1). Classification (GTDB taxonomy): domain Bacteria; phylum Acidobacteriota; class Vicinamibacteria; order Vicinamibacterales; family UBA2999; genus 12-FULL-67-14b. The sequence goes on from JANMUX010000241.1 coordinate 583, forward strand.
CAGCCAGCAGACTGCGGTCGAACGACTCGAGACGGCTGCGGGCGGCGGCCAGTTCTGGCGGCGCATCGATCACGAGGGAGGGTGGCGACTGCGCGGCGAGGACCGCCGGCAGCGAGCACGCCAGCAACACCAGCCCTAGCCGAACGGCTGGCCCCGCAAGGCGACGACCGTGAGAAACTAGGCGCCGCATGGGCAAAGGCAGGCTCGAAGCATTCAGTGACGGCGTCATCGCCATCATCATCACTATCATGGTTCTCGAGATGAAGGTGCCGCACGGCGAGTACCTCAACTCGATTGCCCCGCTGTGGCCGGTGTTCGTCAGCTACGTCCTCAGCTTCATCATCGTCGGCATCTACTGGAACAACCACCATCACATGCTGCAGTCGGTGAAGCACGTAACCGGCGCCGTGCTGTGGGCCAACATGCACCTGCTGTTCTGGCTGTCGCTGATGCCGTTCGCGACCGGCTGGATGGGCGAGAACCACTTTGCACCGTTGCCGGTTGCCGTTTACGGAGTGGTGCTGCTGATGGCAGCCGTGGCCTACTTTATTTTGGTGCGCGCGCTGATCGGCAGCCACGGGCGCGATTCAGAGTTTGCGGCGCGCCTGGGCAGCGACTGGAAGGGCAGGCTCCCGCTGGTCGTCTATTCGGCGGGGATTGCGCTGGCGTTTGTCAGCCCGTGGATTTCGATGGTGCTTTACGCGGGGATCGCGGCGTTATGGTTCATTCCAGATCGACGGTTTGAGAAGCCCGCCGGTTCCTGAAAAACGCCTGGATGATCTCACGGCACTCGCCTTCGAGGACACCGCCGGTGGCCTGGAGCCGGTGATTGAGCCCGGCCAACTGGTGTGCGCTCGTCATCGAGACAATGGCGCCGCATCGCGGCTCGGTCGCGCCGTAGAAGACGGTGGCTATGCGGGCATGCACCATCGCCCCGACGCACATCAGGCACGGCTCCACGGTCACGTAGAGCGTCGCGCCGGTCAGGCGGTAGTTGCCGGCCGCCGCCGACGCCGCGCGCAGGGCGATCACTTCCGCATGGGCAGTGGGGTCTTTCGCGCGAATCGGCTGGTTGAAACCGGACCCAATCACCAGGCCGTCGAGCACGACCACGGCGCCAACGGGCACTTCACCATCGGCGCGCGCGAGCGCCGCTTGCTCGAGCGCAAGGCGCATGAAGCGCTCATGGTTCACGGTCCGATTGTACCGGGAGTCGGGAGTCGGGAGTCGGGAACCGGGAGTTAACTGCCGACTGCCGACTCCCGACTTGATCGCCTACCTGACCGTCGGCGTGCCGTGCCCGCCGGCGTCGCCGGGGAACTGGAACTCAACGAGCCGCTTGAAGCCGTCAGAGCCAGTGCTGAGCACCACGGTCGTCTTGTCCACACCGGGGCGATCGAGGTGCACGCAGTGGAACGCCACGACCGGAACTACCCGGTCTTCCCACGTATAGATATAGGTGCACGGTCCGCCGGCGGCCATGCGGTCGTTATCGTGTTCGATCACGTAGCGTCCCTGCAGGAGGTTGCTGCCAATGCGCACTGGCTGGTTGAACCACACCACCGTCGCCTGGCGCGCCGGCGCAGTTTCCGCTGGCGGGACGGGTGGCTCGGTCTGGAAAGCCAGGAAGAACGGGTCGGTCAAGAGGTCGGCGCTGGCCGTGACCACCGGCACCTTGTGATCCTGGCAGCAAGGCATGTCGCAGGACGCCTGGTCGGCCTTCATATCCTGACAACACGACGCGTCGGCCGCGAGTGCCGGCGATGCGAACATCAACCCGGCGAATCCGATGGATGCGAGTATTCGTGAATGCATAAATCCTCCGCTTTGAGGAATCAGGCAAGCGAGATGCGTGCCGCGCGGATGACACCGAAACAGGCGCGTTTCCGCGCATGGCTCGCTCCGGATCGCGGAGAATTCCGGCCGCCTCGAAAAATTTCCCGCCCCTCGTCATTGATATGATGGGCGCACCGATTTCATGCGCCTGGAGGATTCGATGACCGCTCGTGCCTGTCGACTTGCCGCCCTCTGTCTGTGTTGTCTCATAGCCGGCTCCTCTGCGAGCTGGGCTCAAGAGAGTCACCTCGATAAACCGGGCGAAGTACCGAAATACGTCCAGGAGCCCATCAAGCTTTTCACCGCCGGCCTCGGCCCCTTCAATCGCCCAATCTCCTCCAAAAACCAGGAAGCGCAAGCCTTCTTCAACCAGGGCTTCCAGATGATGTACGCGTTCGCGCGCCTCGACGCCGTGCGTTCGTTCCGCGAGGCATGGAAGCGCGACCCGGAGTGCGCCATCTGTTACTGGGGCGAGGGCTGGGCGTGGGGATCGTACTTGAACGGCCCGATGTCGGCCGAGCAGTCGCCCTTCGCGTATACCGCCATGCAAAAGGCCGTGAGCCTGAAGGACAAAGCCTCGCCCAACGAACGGGCGTTCATCGATGCGCTCAGCGTGCGCTACGTGAAGAATTTCGACGTCAAGACCCGCAAGGAACAAGACCAGGCTTACGCCGATGCCATGAAAAAGGTGGCCGATCAGTACCCGGATGATCTCGACGCCATCACGCTGTACGGCGATGCGCTGTTCCTGCTCGAGCCGCGCCGCGGCACGCGCGACATCAACCAGCCGAGCGTCAAGCGGCTGCACACCGTGCTTGAAACCGTCCTCAATAAAGATCCGAAGCATCCGGGCGCATGCCACCTCTACGTCCATGCCACCGAATCGACCGTCGTGCCTGACCGCGCCGTCGCCTGTGCCGAGTACCTGGGCAAGACCATTCCGGGCGCCAGCCATATCAATCACATGCCGTCTCACTCCTGGAACGTGGTTGGCCGCTGGGGCGACTCGGTCCGCGCCAACCTCGACGCCTGGCATTCGGACCTGAAGGCCGACGCCGGCGAAGGCTTCGCGATCTATCCAGACCACAACCTGCACATGCTGCTGTTCGCCGCGTCGATGGACGGCCAGGGCGCGGTGGCGACCCAGGCCGGCAAGGATTACACCAAGCGGACCAAGGACACGATGTATCAGGTCCTGACGCTGATTCGCTTCGGCCGCTTTGACGAGGTCGTCGAGATCACTAATCGTCCCGAGCGCGAAATTCCGGCGGCGGCCTTCGACTTCTCGCAGGGTTACGCCAAGCTCAAGCTGGGTGACGTCGATTTCGCCAAGGCCTACCTCGCCAAGGTGAAGAAAGTGGCGGCGACCTCGAAGCAGGAGTTCCGCGGCCATTCAGCTGCGCGCCTGGGCGGCATCATGTCCGGAATTCTCGAAGGCGAAATTGCCCGCGTCGACGGGCGCCTCGACGAGGCGATCTCGCTGTTTGAAGCCGCGTCGAAACTGGACGATGAACTGGAATACGACGAGCCCGAGCCGCTGCCGTTCGCGGCTCGCCACTGGCTGGGTGCGGCGTTGCTCGAAGCCAAGCGGCCGGCCGACGCCGAACGCGTCTATCGCGAAGACCGCAAGGCGCACCCGCACAACGGCTGGGCGTTGCTCGGTCTGCAGCAGGCGCTAAAGGCGCAGGGCAAGAGCGACCCCGAGGTTGACGCTGACCTGGCCAAGAGCTGGTCGCGGGCCGACACCTGGATTCGAGCCTCGCGGTTCTAGTCGGTTAGGCGCGAAGTTTGCAGCCGAGGCGGAAGGGAGATTCAGATGTACCTCTTGCTTCGGTTGCTTATCAACGCCGGCGCCCTCTGGGCGGCGACCACCCTGGTCCCCGGTATCTCATTTACGGGCGATCTCGGGCGGTTCCTGGTGGTGGCGCTGGTCTTTGGCCTTCTGAACGCGCTGGTCCGGCCCATCCTCCTGTTACTCTCTTTGCCGCTCCTGATTCTCACACTGGGATTGTTCACGTTTGTATTGAACGCGGGCATCCTGATGCTGCTCGGCGCGCTGTCCGACCGCCTGGGCCTTGGTTTCCACGTCAATGGGTTCTACCCGGCATTTGTCGGCGCGCTGATCGTCACGGTGGTCAGCTTCGTGCTGTCGATGTTTGCAAAGCCGTCGGACGATCGTCGCACCGGCCGTTAACAGCATGGCTACGCGCTCAGTTCCCGTTCCCGCAGATTTCTCGCCCTGGGTGCTCCGGGTCGTACGCCTGGGCTTTTTTGCCAAGGGCCTGATTTACGCCCTGATTGGCATTCTCGCCTTCCGGCTGGCCATCGGCATGAGCGGCGGCAAGCTGGTGGACTCGAGCGGCGTGCTTCGCACCCTGCTGGTCCAGCCGTTCGGGCTGATCATGCTCGCGGTCATCTGCTTCGGCATTTTGGGTTACGCGGCGTACTACGTGTTCGAGGCCGCCATGGATACCCGCCGCCGCGGCGGCGGGCTTAAAGGCTGGACCAGTCGCACGCTGACCATCATCAAGGCCGTTGCCTACGGGACAATCGGCGTGGAAGCACTGCGCCTGATTCTGGGCGACCGCACGGCCGCGGGTGGACCCGAAGCGACCGCATCGACCGTGATGTTGTTTCCGCTCGGCGCCTGGTTCCTGGTGTTGGTCGGCCTGGGCATCGCAATCTACGGCGTCATGCAGCTGCGAATGACCTGGAACTGCAAGTTCGACGACGACCTGGACGAAGCGCGAGTGCGGCGCGACGCGCGCTGGCTGCTGACGGTCGGCCGCCTTGGCATCGGCGCACGCAGCATCATCCTGGTGCTGATGGGCCTCACGCTCGCCTGGGCCGGTGTCGAACAGCGCCCGTCCAACGCCGACGGCTACCGCGAATCGCTGACGATGCTGTTCTTCCAGCCGTTCGGCGGATGGCTGCTGGCTGCCATCGGCGGCGGCTTGTTCCTGTTCGGCCTGTTCCAGCTCGCCCACGTCAAGTACGCGCGAATCGAGTAAACCCGGACGCCCGGCCTTAGAATGACGGCATGGTTCGACGCCGACTCGTCCTTTCCATTTTGATCGCGGGCTTTCTCTCAACATCCACCAGCGCCCAGCAGTGGCCCCATTACGCGGGTGACCAGGCGGCGTCGCACTACTCGCCACTCGATCAGATCACCGCTGCCAACGTCAGCGGACTGCAGGTGGCCTGGGAGTGGAAGCCGAACGAGAAAATTCTTGCTGAATTCGGAACCAGGCCTGGCGCCTTCCAGAACACGCCGCTGATGATCGACGGCGTGCTCTACGTCAGCACCCCGTACAACCAGGTGGCCGCGCTCGACGCCGTTACCGGCAAGCAACTGTGGCGATTCGATCCGAAGGCGTACGAAGACGGCCAGCCACCCAACGGCCAGGGGTTCGCGCACCGCGGGGTCGCCGCATGGCGGGATTCGGCTACCGGCTCACTTCGCATTTTTCTGAACGCGCGCTACAAGCTCATTCAACTCGACGCCAAAACCGGTGAGCCCGTCACCGCGTTCGGCCAGGGCGGCACCGTTGACCTGAGCGAAGGGCTCGTCTGGGCCATCAACAAGAAGCACTACACCAACACCTCGCCACCCATCGTCTTCAAGAACCTGATCATCGTCGGCAACGGCGTTGGCGACCGGCTCACCTACAAGAACGATCCGCCCGGCGACGTGCGGGCGTTTGACGCCAGGAGCGGAAAACTGGTGTGGAAGTTCAACACCATTCCCCAGCGCGGCGAATACGGCAACAACACCTGGGATGCCGGCTCGTGGCAGTTCACCGGACACACGAACGTGTGGGCGCCCATGAGCGTAGACGAGCAGCGCGGCCTGTTGTTCCTGCCGGTCAGCACGCCCAGCAACGACTACTACGGGGGGCGCCGGCCCGGACAGAACTTGTTCGCCGAATCGCTGGTGTGCCTTGACGCCAACACGGGCGTGCGCAAGTGGCACTACCAGATCGTCCATCACGGGCTGTGGGATTACGACCCCGCGTCGGCGCCGAATCTGGTCACGATCACCGTCGATGGCAAGCGGATCGACGCGGTCGTCCAATTGACCAAGCAGGGCTGGGCCTTCGTCTTCGACCGCGTGACCGGACGGCCGGTGTGGCCGATTGCCGAGCGCGCCGTGCCGCGCAGCGATGTGCCTGGTGAAGCCTCGTGGCCGACGCAGCCGTTCCCGAGCAAGCCACCGGCGTTTGAATCACAGGGGGTGACGTTGGACGATGCGTTCGATGCGACGCCGGCGTTGAAGGCGGCGGCGCAAGCGGAGCTGAAGAAGTATCGGCTCGGGCCCATCTACACCCCGCCGTCGCTGCAGGGCACCGTCGTGCTGCCAGGCGTGTGGGGCGGCGCGAACTGGGGCGGCGGCGCGTTCGATCCGGAAACCGGACGGCTGTTCGTGAAAACGTCGCGCAGCCCAGGCATTTTCAAGCTGGAGCCGTTCAACAAGTCGGGCCAGCAGGCCGATCGGCTTGATGAAGTGGATGCGGAGTACGTGCAGCGAAGTCCTTCGTCATTCGTCGACGGCGTGCCGATACTGAAGCCTCCGTATGCGCACCTGGTCGCCATCGACCTCAATCGCGGTGAGCTTGCCTGGAAGGTACCGTTCGGCGATGCGCCCGAGCTGAGAAATGTACCGGCGCTCAAGGGCGTCGCGCTGCCCGATCGCCTTGGCGCCGTAGGACCGCCGGGCGCGATTGTCACCAAGGGTGGCCTGGTGTTCGTCGGCGGCAACGACATGGCGCTGTCGGCCTTCGATAAGGCGACCGGCCGTGAAGTGTGGCGCCACGCGCTGCCGCGGCAGGCCACCGCCACGCCGATGACCTACCTTGCGGCAGATGGCCGGCAGTTCGTTGTGGTTGCGACCGGTCGAGGTGAGGACACCGTGCTGGTCGCCTTCGCCGCGGCGAAGGCGCAGTAGCCGCCAGGTGGCGGTACATCCTTTGCTGAAGTGATGGCAGAGGTTCTGATGAGCACAACCGTAACCGACCCGAAGACGCCCGAGACCAAGCCGCACGGAACGACCGAAGACCAGGTCAAAGAGATGGAAAACGAGGGCCAGGCCGCCACTTCACAGGCGAAGCCCGAGGAATCGGTCGAGAGTCCCAGTGCCGATCAGGTGCAGGGTGCGCCCGGACCAGTGCGTTCGGAGCTCGACAAGACCATGAGCGACCAGGACATCGACACTGCCGGCACCGACGCAGAGAAGAGCTAGGCCGTGGCAGAACAGGACCCAAATCAGGACCGCCAAGGCCGCATTGTGGAAGAGCCGGGCGACACCAACTCAGCCGACATCGTCGGTCGTACCGGCGAGCAGATGCCGGTCCAAAGTCACGACGGCAACGAGGCGGACGACCGCTCGCGACCTTCGTCGGCAACCGAAGTCGACGAGAACCCAGACGGCCATCCGGTTTAGGATCAGCCGATGAGTGATCGAGTTGTTGTCCACCTGCCGCCGATGCCCCAGCCGAAAGATTTCGGCCTGGACGCCAAGGTTCCAGACGATACGCCTGCCGCAGCGCGCTACGACAAGGCGCTGAAGGTGTGGGAGCGCGTTGTCAGCGACATTGCCAAGCGCATCGGCAAAAAATAGCTCAGCGTTAGCCCTCGAGGTACGAGTTATGCACTAGGGAAAAGCGGAGGATTTTTATGCTTTCGCGTACCCTACTGACGTTCTCATTCGTGGCTATTGCCACCCCGTTTGTCATCGCGTCGTCCAGCGTCGAACAAGCCCGGGAGGCAAGGATGCGGTTCGAGGCCATGGACCGTAACAGCGACGGCGTAATCACGCGCGAGGAATGGCAGGGCTCTGCGCGTTCGTTCCAGGTTCACGATTGGAATGGCGACGGCAGACTCTCGGGTAATGAAGTGCGCGCCGGCGGGCAGCGCGAAGAAGAAGAAGTCGAAGGGGCCGATCACGCCCCCGGCCGCGCCGAGCGCTACGCTTCGTGGACGGCAGCTGGCTTTACCAGGCTCGACCACAATCGCGACGGTCGCCTCACCTCCAATGAATGGCATTACGACATGGAGACCTACCGTCGCATCGATCGCAACCGCGACGATGCGGTGAGCCGCAGCGAGTTCCTGGCGGGCGACGACGCCGAGTGGGACGACGACCGCGGTGACAACTTTGACGACCTCGACGTGAATAACAACGGTCGTGTCGAACGCGGCGAGTGGCACGGCAGTGCGCCCAGCTTCACCTGGCTCGACAAAAACGGGGACGGCGTGTTGAGCCGCTTCGAAGTGGTCGGTGCGCAAACCAGCCAGGACAGTTACGACCAATTCGCGGGCCTCGATTACGACCGCAGCGGCACGATCGCTCGTGACGAGTGGCACTGGTCGGCAAACAGCTTCACCCAGCGCGATACCAATCGCGACGGCATGCTGTCGCGTCGTGAGTTCGACGCGGCGGGTGGTGCGCCGGCGACCGGCACGTCGGGCGCTGCGGCCGCGGGGTCGCAGGCGGTGCGCGTCAACGCGCAGCAGCGCTGGACTGACGGCATGATCGACGTGCGTGCAGGCGATACGCTGACCTTCAGTTCCACCGGGTCGATCACGATGAGCGAAGACAGCGGCGACACCGCGGCGCCGGCCGGTTCGACGCGCGGGCGGCGGGCGCCTGATGCGCCGGTGCTCAACCAGCTCGCGGGCGGATTGATCATGCGCATCGATGAGTACGGCCCGATCTTCATCGGCAACCGCACCACCATCACGGCGCCGGTCAGCGGTCGCATTTACCTCGGCGTGAACGACGACCATCTCGCTGATAACCGCGGCGAATTCACGGTGACCGTGAACGTTCGCGGCCGGACGGCGCGCTAGTCGACACTGGGGCTCCCGCATGGGAGCCCCAGATTCTTCCGCGGCCATTTCCTCCAACCGATCTCCGGTTTCAGCCGCGTATATCTGATGTGTTAAGCTTGAAAGTCTGTCGCGCCCATAGCTCAGCTGGATAGAGCGTCTGGCTACGAACCAGGAGGTCGCATGTTCGAATCATGCTGGGCGCACCATTCGACTCACCTTGCGCTTCGCTAACGCGAACCGCAAGGTTCGCTCATGGCGAGCCATCTTCAGGGAGAATGCCCTGAGCGAGCGCTAGCGAGTCGAAGGGCAACCGCCCAAACCATCTCACCAAAAACACCCTGATCGAAGGGCAACCTTCCCAATCCGTAATTCCCACTTCAATTTCGGGTAGCGACGATGGCATCGTCGTCCGTATGTGGTTTGTCTACATACTGCGCTGCGCTGACGACTCGTTCTACGTCGGTGAAACCCACGACATTGCTCAGCGTCTTGCAGCGCACAATAAGGGTCGTGCGTCAGCGCATACGGCGATTCGCCGACCTGTGCAACTTGCGTATGCCGAAGAGCATGTCAGTCGCGCGGATGCGTCAGACCGTGAACGACAACTCAAGCGTTGGTCACGCGCGAAGAAGGAGGCGTTGATTGCTGGCGACTGGGCGTCGCTGAACAAGCGTAGGCTTGGGTTGAGCCGAACACAAAAGCGGACGGTCCCAACTCCGCTCGTCGTTTCAGGATCGGAGCGAGACGGCCCTTCGGGTCGAATGGAATCCGCCGGTTCTCCGAGTCCTTCGCATTCACGTCTCGAATCAGGATCTGACGCTGTGTTCGATCCACGTCGCGGTTCTGCATGCGAAGCATCTCGCCCTGCGGGCAACAGGTCTCCGGTGCCGCAATGATCCGCGTGTTCCCTTTTCTCAACCCTTGTGACGTGCGACACAGTCGTGAGATCAAGCAGCTTAGTTCACCCTTTGACCGGGCCCTCGATTTTCGTTTCTCGCCGGCTCTCGGCCAGCTTGCGACGCCATATCCAGCCGGCCAAGCTCACTGCCGTCACGCTGATTACACCGCGCCGCAACCACCGCGACTTGTCGGACCGGGCTTGATCAGGGGCAAGCAACTCGCGATAGGTGTCCGCTGTTGGAGACGTGATTACGGGTCGCGGACGTGTCCGACGGTCGGGCGCGGGAATCCAACGGCTGACGTAGCCGAACGATGCTGATCCGCATAACGGGCACGTCTGTTCGTCGTGGATTTCCTCGCAATCAAGGCAAAGGCGGGCAACATGAAGCTGCATGGGATCAAGTGTAAGCGAACTCGGAAGCACTCAAGCGACGCAGCTTACTCTTGGGGCCGATGGTGTCGGTGCCCTTGCAAAGCTGCGGGGCGTGGCGACGCACTTCCTCGGGAGATCACCACCCAAACCAACGCCGTACCTGAACAGCAGCGATAGTGGATGAGGTCGTCGCATACGCGCGGACTGCACTGGCCGCCCGAGCTTCGGCTGGCAAGCCAAGCCCCTGCTTCCCACCACGAATCCAGTTCCTGATCGGGCATAATCCTCAGCACGATGCCGCGTCCCCTTCTCACAACAGCAACGATCGTTCTGACCTCTGTCGTCGCTCTCGGTAGTGCCGGAAACAGCGAGAGTTCTCGACCTCGTCAAGGTGC
>JANMUX010000273.1:0-12682 GCA_031392125.1 Acidobacteriota bacterium
CCCCCGGTAAGTGCGGGACCAGTGCAGCCATGGCTCGCTCGAGCCGTTCGGCATCTGCGCGCGTGACCGCGCGGGCATCGATGATGGCGCGCGCCTCGGCGGGCACGACGTTCGCTCGGGTGCCGCCCTCAATCACACCAACCGTGACGGTGACACCTCTCGCGGGGTCCTGAAGATCATCGAGCGCGATAATCTGGCGCGCCAGCTCGCGCACCGCGCTGACGCCCTTACCGGGATCGAGGCCGGCGTGCGCCGACACTCCGCGGACCGTCATCTCGAACTGACCCACGCCCTTGCGACTCGTCTTGAGGCCGCCACCCGGCAGCGACGGCTCGAACACCAGCACGGCGGCGCTACGTTGCGCCTCGGCTTCAATCAACGCCCGCGAGGTCTTGCTGCCAATCTCCTCGTCGGTCGTCCACAGCATAACCACCTGGCAATCGGTGAGAGCGCCCGTCGCGAGCACCGCGCGGGTCGCCAGGGTGGCCAGCCCGATGCCCGCCTTCATGTCGAACACACCCGGACCGTGCAGCCGACCCGCTTCGCGCTTGAGCGGCATCGTCTTCAGCTGCCCGACTGGCCAGACCGTGTCGAAGTGGCCCAGCATCAGGATCTGCCGCGGGCCCCGGCCGAAGCCCACGCGCAGGTGATCGCCGGCCGACGACGACGACACACGCGTGACCGTGCCCCCGAGTGCTGCGAGTCGTGACGCCAGTTCAGCCCCACACCGGTTTACCGCGGCCGGATCGTCGCTCGGAGACTCGAGAGCGACGAGCGCTTCGATGAATTCGAGCAGCCAATCTTGCCGGGCAGAGCAGTAGTCGATGATCGAATTCATGAGGGCTTGGGGTCCTGAGGTCTTGGGGTCTTATAATAGTTCCGTGATTCAGTATTACCGTGCGTGGTTGATTGCGACGGTTGTGGTGGCGGCATCGACGCTGTCGGCGCAGACCCCCCAGCCATTTCCGCGTCCGACCACGCCGTCGACGCAGAAGCCATCAACGCCCTCGGCACCCACCCCGGCACCCCAGGCACCGTTGGCACCTAAGGCACCATTGGCCCCCCAGGCACCTGCCAACGGCGTGCCTGACGAGGCAATGCTCGGCGCGCCGATATATCCGTCGGCGGTCTACCTGACCTCGTACGATGCGGGCCGCGGCCAGCGTTTCTATTTGTTCGGGGTCAGCGTGCCGTATGCAGAGCTGGTGGCTTACTACAAGACCGTGTTGAAGCAGAAGGGCGACGAGCTGTTCGAGGCGCCGCCCACGCACCAGTTCGAAACCGGCCGCTATCGCGACGAGTCAATGGCGTTCGCGCCGAGCCTGACGATTAAGGACTACACCTACGGAGGGTCCGCGGGCTTCCCTAACCCCAAGCCGGGGGCGACGCCGGAACGATTCCCGACCGTGATTCAGATCGTCCCGGCGCCAAGACCCTAGCCTTTGACGTAGATCTCGCCGGCCTTGCGGAACTCGGCCGACTTTTCTTCCATCCCCTTCGCCGCCTCCGCACGCACTTGCTGCGTGAGCTCCATGCTGCAGAACTTTGGCCCGCACATCGAGCAGAAGTGGGCGACCTTGGCGCCATCGGCGGGGAGCGTTTCGTCGTGGTACGCGCGCGCGGTCACCGGGTCGAGCGCCAGGTTGAACTGGTCTTCCCACCGGAACTCGAACCGCGCCTTCGACAGCGCATCGTCCCAGGCGCGGGCGCGCGGGTGGCCCTTGGCGAGGTCGGCGGCGTGAGCGGCGATCTTGTAGGCGATCACGCCGGCCTTCACGTCGTCGCGGTTGGGCAGCCCAAGGTGTTCTTTCGGCGTGACGTAGCAGAGCATGGCCGTGCCGTACCAGCCGATCATCGCGGCGCCGATTGCCGACGTGATGTGGTCGTAGCCGGGGGCGATGTCGGTGGTCAATGGGCCCAGCGTGTAGAACGGCGCTTCGCTGCACCATTCCAGCTGCTTGTCCATGTTCTCGCGGATCAGGTGCATGGGCACGTGGCCGGGTCCTTCGTTCATGACCTGCACGTCGTATTCCCACGCAATCTTGGTCAGCTCGCCCTGCGTTTTCAGCTCGGCGAACTGGGGCTCGTCGTTCGCATCGGCAATTGAGCCGGGCCGCAGCCCGTCGCCAAGTGAGAACGACACGTCGTAGGCCTTCATGATTTCGCAGATCTCGCGGAAGTGCGTGTAGGTGAAGTTTTCCTGGTGATGCGCCAGGCACCACTTGGCCAGGATCGAGCCACCGCGCGAGACAATGCCGGTGAGGCGCTTGGCCGTCATCGGAATGTAGCGCAGCAGGACTCCTGCATGGACGGTGAAGTAGTCGACGCCCTGCTCCGCCTGTTCGATCAGTGTGTCGCGATAGACCTCCCAGGTCAGATCTTCAGGACGGCCGCCAACTTTCTCGAGCGCTTGATAGATCGGCACGGTGCCAATCGGCACCGGTGAGTTGCGCATGATCCACTCGCGGGTCTCGTGGATGTTCTTGCCGGTCGACAAGTCCATCACCGTGTCGGCGCCCCACAACGTGGACCACCGCAGCTTCTCCACTTCCTCGTCAATCGACGAGGAGACCGCGGAGTTGCCGATGTTGGCGTTGATCTTCACCAGGAAGTTGCGGCCGATGATCATCGGCTCGAGCTCGGGGTGATTGATGTTGGCTGGGATGATGGCGCGGCCGCGCGCGACTTCGCCACGCACGAACTCGGCAGGCAAGCCTTCGCGCGAGGCGATGTACGCCATCTCGGGCGTGATCTCGCCCTTGCGAGCGTAGTGCAGCTGGGTCACTGGCTGTCCGGCCTTGGCGGCGGCGCGGCGTGGCGCCACCCACGATGCGCGCAGCTTCGGCAAGCCGGCGCGCGGATCGTGCCCTTGTGGGCCACTGGTGTCGTACAGCCGCACCGGCGTCTCGCCGCCGCCGAGTGCAACCTGGCGGAACGGTACGCGCAGCGTCGTCTCGCCAGCGGGCGTCTGCACCACCTGCTCGTCGTAGACCTTGGTGGAATTCGGGTAAGCCTCTTCGTACGTCGAGGCCGTTGGTACAGGCGTAACCTTGCTCATTCCGCTCTCCCTCCGCCGGTCTGAACCGGATCAGGTTCCAGGGTTTGTCTCAACCCGGCGAATGCCGGATACCCCTGGCGGTTGATTCAACTTATCACGCGGCGGCTTCAGCCAACCGCCCTCTTGGTGTGACGGAATTGGGATAAACTGCGCATGCCTTTTCGGCACAGCAGTTTATGGATCTGACCGGTCGCACGCTAGGCCACTACCGCGTCCTGGAAGAGATCAGCCGTGGCGGCATGGGCGTGGTGTATCGGGCCACCGATACGCGGTTGAACCGCGATGTCGCCTTGAAGGTCCTTCCAGACGACGTCACGCATAACGATGAGGTCAGGCGACGCTTCCTGAAGGAGGCGCAGGCGGCTTCCGCGCTCGAGCATCCACACATCGCCGTCATTCATGGCGCCGACGAGGTCGACGGCCTGGCGTATATCGCCATGGAGTTGATCCGCGGCGAGAAGCTAAGCGACGTGTTGACTCGTCAGCGGCTGACAGCCGCGCGGGCACTGGAGCTGGCGGCCGAGATTGCCGCCGGGCTGGCGCGGGCCCACGAAAAAGGCATCGTCCATCGCGACCTCAAACCCGCCAACGTGATGGTGACCGACGAAGGCCACGCCAAGATCATCGACTTTGGCATCGCGAAGTTGATCGAGGGTTCGGCCGCGGCCGGTGCGGCGACGCAGACCGCCGACGGCACCGCCGCGGGAGTGGTGATCGGCACCATGACCTACATGTCGCCCGAACAGGCACGCGGCGAGAGCGTGGACCATCGCAGCGACATCTTTTCGTTCGGCATCCTGCTGCACGAGATGCTGGCAGGACAGCCGCCGTTCCGCGGGAAGTCAGGCATCGAGACGGCGAGCGCGATCCTCCACGGCGTCGCGCCGCGGCTGCCGCCGTTGGGTCCGGCGGTGATCGCCGAAGCCGGCGCAGACATCCAGCGCATCGTCGACAAGTGCCTGGCGAAGGATCCGGCCGATCGCTACCAGGGCATGAAGGATGCGGTCGTGGACGTCCGCGCCGCACGCCGGCGCCTGGACACTGGGCCACAGGCGACCGTCCCGGCTGCCGCAACAGCGAGGCGCTTACCGGCGTGGAGTTGGCTGGTGGCCGCAGCCGCGGTGGCGGCCATTGCCGGAGTGGCGATGGTGAGCAAGAGCGGCAACGCCGAGAAGAGCTCCGCAGCCAACAGCAGCCCGGGCAGGCCTTCTGTGGCGGTCCTCTACTTTGACAACACGACCGGCGACAAGGAACTCGACTGGATGCGCACCGGCATCACCGAAATGGTGGTCACCGACCTGTCGCAGTCGCAGGCGATTGAAGTCGTGGGCACCGATCGGCTGTACGGCATTCTCGCTGAGATGAACCGGCAAGACGACCGCGTGTTGTCGCCGGAGGTCATCACCGCGGTCGCCGCCCGGACGGGAGTGGATCGGGTGCTGGTCGGCAGCTTCGTCAGGTCCGGCGAAGCGATCCGTATTAACGTGCGCCTGCAGGACGCCAGGACCGGCCGCATCGAGTCGTCTGAACGCGTGGAAGGTGCTAACGCTTCAGCATTGTTCGCGATGATCGATGATCTGTCGAGGCGAATCAGGTCACGGTTCGAAGGGCTCAGGACCTCGTTGCTGACCGCCCCAGGTCCCTCCAACCCGGGAGGACTCGACCGCGGCCTGGGCGACGTGACTACGTCGTCAATCGACGCTTATCGCTTGTACGCCGAAGGCGTCCACCTGAACGAGCGTGCCCGATGGCAGGAAGCTGCGGCGTTGTTCGAGCAGGCACTGGATCTCGACCCGGCCTTCGCGATGGCTTTTGTGAAACTGGCCGTGGTCGAAAACAACCTCGGGCACTTCGACCGGCGCGACAGGTTCGCGTCTCAGGCGTTGAAGCTCGCTGACCGCCTGACTCCGCGAGAACGCTCTTACATTGAAGGGTTTTTCTATTCGAGCCGGCGGGCCACCATCGGCAAGTCGATTGACGCCTATAACAAGTGCATCGAGCTCGACCCTGGTCACCACGCGTGCCGGCACAACTTGGGGTTGCAGTACATCTTCCTGGAACGGCTGGGCGAGGGCGCGGCGCAGTATGAAGAATTGGTCCGTCGCGGCACGACCAATCCTTCGAGCATCGACAACCTCGCGGTTGCGTACCTGGCAATGGGCGACGGCGAGAAGAGCCGCGCCACCGTCGAGACATTCCTCAAGCGCAACCCCGAAAGCGGTACAGGACATGCCACTCTTGCCGGCGCGCTGGTTGGACTGGGCCGTTACGACGACGCTATCCGCGAATACACCCAGGCGCGGCTGCTCAATCCCGCAGATGCCGGGAGTGAAATGGGCATGGCCTCAGCGCTGATCCTCCGCGAGGATTGGGAATCAGCCGCGGAAGTCGGCCGCAGGTTATACGGCTCCAAGGACGAGACTCGGAAGTGGTTGGGAGCCATCACCCAATATTCGGTCACCATGTCTCACGGCCTGAGCACGGAAGGCCTGTTGTGGGCTGGCCGAATTGCCAACGCCTACAAAACGCCAGGGCAGCGCAGCGCCAATGGCCACCAGCTCGCCGCCGCCGCCTGGCTGGCCAGGGGGCAAGCCGATAAGGCGGTCGCGGCAATGGCGCAGGCGGCGGCCGATGCCAGGGGAAGCGTCGCCCAACCGGTCGCCTTGGTCAGGCAAGCATGGGCTCTTTCGGCGGCTGGACGGCGACAAGAAGCAGAAGCAGTAGTCGCGGCCCTGGCCTCGTCGGCCGATCCCGTGGACCGTGTGCGCGATGGGCGGGACCTGGCGTCGGCGCGTGGCCTGGTGGCGCTGGCACGGGGTGATGCGGCCGCTGCCATCAAGCCGCTGCAGGAAGCGGCGGCTGCGCTGACGCCAAGGGCTGGCAACGTGGTCGCGCGCAGCCCGCACCTGCTCATCTGGTCGTCGCTCGGGCAAGCCTTACTCGAGGCGGGTCGCCCAGGTGAGGCGCTGCCGTGGTTCGAGAAGGTGGCGGGCAGCGGCCACGAGCACCTGCGCGAGCCCATCGAATATGTCCGAAGCTTTCATTTCCTCGGCCGCATCTACGAACAGCAGGGCGACATGACCAAGTCGCGCGAGGCCTACCGGCGCTTCGTCGGCTATTGGAAGGACGGCGACCTCGATCGCGATCGCATCGCGGAGGCGCAGCGCAAGATCTCCAGTTAAGGTCGACCGTCGGCTGCGACCACCGACACATTGACGAAAAATAGCTCGGTCGCAACTTCCAACTGTTTGCCGAATTTGTTCGGCATCGATTTCCAGTCGCCAGTCGGCTGAATCACCTGCCACTCGCCCCTCGTCCCCACCTTGATCGGCATCGCGAACGCGCGCTCGTCAGCGTTCCAGCGATACGAGACGGTTCCCGCCTTCTCGTCGAAGGTCAGTTCGAGCGTCGGCAGGTTTGCCCGGCGCAAGTACTGGTCGAAGATCGGCGTCATGTCCTGCTTCAGCTCGGCGCTGAAGAAGCGGACCATGTCTTCGGTCATGATGTTCTGGTATTTGAAGCGCTCGTAGGTGTCGCGCACCAGCTTCCACCAGCGGGCATCGTCATTGACGACGCTGCGCAGGGTGTGGAGGAAAAGCGCGCCCTTGAAGTACATGTCCTGGTTGGGCGTACGGTGGATGCCGCGCTGAGTGATGATCGGCTCCTTGTTGCCGACCTTCTTCTTGTAGCCGTTGGCATATTTCAGCGCGTCCTCGGCGCCAAACAGGGCTTCGACGTAAACGAACTCGAGGTAGTTGCACCACCCCTCCTGGATCCACATGTCCGAGACGTCGGCAGCAGACACCGCGTTGCCGAACCATTCGTGACCGCTCTCATGGATGATGATGAAATCGAACTTGAGGCTGACGCCCACTTCCGTCCAATCGCGTTCGAGATAGCCGTTGGCGAAGCGGTTGCCGTAGGTGACGGCGCTCTGGTGTTCCATGCCTGAGTAGGGCACCTCGATCAGCTTGTAGCCGTCCTTGGGAAACGGGTACTTACCGACGTATTTCTCGAACGCCTCCATCATTGGCCGGGCCTGAGCGAACTGCTTTCTCGCCTTCTCGAGGCTGCCGGGAAGGACGAAGTAATCCATCGGCAGGTCGCCGAGCTTCTCCGAAAACTGCACGTACTCGCCGATGTTCAGGGACACGTTGTAGGAGTTGATCGGGTAGTGCACACGCCAGTCCCAGCGGGTGTAGCCGTCGCCCAGATCGGTTTTGCCCATGAACTTCCCGTTCGAGACGTTCGTCAGCGCGTTGGGCACGGCCACGCGGATGTCGGCGCCCTCGGGCTCGTCGCGCCACTGGTCCTTGCTCGGCCACCACACGCTCGAGCCTTCGCCTTCGTTCGCGGTGTTCACCCAGTGGCGGCCGGACGGGTCTTTGCGGAACGCCAGGCCGCCGAAGCGGCCCTGCTCCTGCGGCCGGCCGCGGTAGTGAAAGTCGATGGTGTAGGTGCGCCCGGCGCGCAGCGTTTCAGGAAAGTCCACATACACCGTGTTGTGATCGCGCTCGTACTTCAGCGTGGTGTCGCCCAGCAGGATCTTGTCGATGCCCAGGTTGGCGTAGAGCTCCAGCTGGATGCGGGTGTCGTCCTTGAGCATCTTGAAGCGGATGGCGTTCTTGCCGCTGATTGCCTGCTGGTCGGGATCGACCCGAACATCGAGCTCGTAGTGGATCAGGTCGTTGTTGGCGCGGTAGCGGCCGTACTCTCCGCGAAGGTGATCCAGGCGGGTCGGCGCCCTTAGCGTCGACGGCGGCTCGCGCCTGGGGGCCTGCGGTGCCGAGGTCTGTGCGAATGAAGGGCCGCCGATCACACAGATGGCGCAGATCAGGATGCTAAGACGCGAGCTCATGGTCTGCCATCATAAGGGACGTGCCGCCCATCGCGCTCCACGTCGATGCGTTCATCGGCGCCATTTGCCAGGCGCTCGACCACCATCGCGCGGCCGTACTGACGGCGGCTCCCGGAGCCGGCAAAACCACGCGCGTGCCGCCTGCGCTCGTGGATCACGGCCGCGTGCTGCTGCTGCAACCGCGCCGGCTGGCGGCCAGGGCCATGGCACGCCGCATTGCTGATGAACGCCGCTGGACACTGGGGCAAGAGGTGGGATGGCACATCCGCTTCGAGAAGAAAGCGTCTGCCGATACGCGACTGCTGGTCGTCACCGAGGGCATACTCACGGCGTACCTCCAGGACGACCCGCTGCTAAGCGAGTTCACGACGCTGATCGTGGATGAGTTTCACGAGCGCAGCATTCATGCTGACCTCGGACTCGCGCTGGCCCGGCAGGCGTGGCTGGCACGACCGGACCTGAGAATCCTGGTGATGTCGGCAACCCTCGCCACCGCGCCGGTGTCACGCTTCCTGGGCGGCTGCCCGGTCATCGATGTGCCAGGCACGCTGCACCCACTCGCGATCGGCTACGCGCCCGGGCAAACCGTGGCCGAGGCGCTGGAGGAACTGCTGCCCGCGACCCGCGGCAACGCACTGTGCTTTCTGCCAGGCGCCGGTGAGATCGCGCGAGCGCTGCGCGACACGGAATCAGTGGCGGCCAGGCACGGCGTCGAACTGCTGTCGCTGCACGGCTCGATGGACTCTGCCGAGCAAGACGCTGCCCTGACCCCTGGCGCCGGCCGCCGCGTGATTCTGGCCACGAACATCGCGGAAACGTCGTTGACGGTTCCGGATGTGTCGATCGTGGTCGATACGGGCCTGCATAAGGTGGCGCGCTACAACGGCGAGCGTGGCGTCGACAGCCTCTCTCTCGAGCGCATCACCACCGACGCTGCCGACCAGCGGGCCGGACGCGCGGCCCGGCTCGGCCCGGGCACCGTGAGGCGGTTATGGGACCAGCGCGATCGCCTGCGGCCGCACCGCGAGCCCGAGGTGCAGCGCATCGACCTTGCGGCGCCGGTGTTGGCGATCCTGGGGTGGGGCGGCAATCCGGCCACATTCGAGTGGTTCGAGCGGCCATCAGAAGCTCGCCTTGCCGTGGCGCTGGCCTTGCTCGAGCGCCTGGGCCTGGTCCGCGATGGACAGGCCACCGGCCAGGCCGATGCCCTCCGTCGCCTTCCCCTGCACCCGCGTCTCGCTCGCCTGTTAATTGACGGCCTGGGTTCGTTCGAGGCAGCGGCCGCGTGCGCCTGGCTCTCTGAACCGGGGCGGCATGACGGTGGCAGTCAAACCACGTCGTGCGACCTGCTGCCGATCATCGACGGCTGGGTACGAGTGCCGTTTCACCTGAAGCGCGTTGCCGAAAACCTCGAACGCAGTGCTGCGGTGGTGCTCGGCGAGCGACGCGTCCGCCGCATCGACGAAACGGCCTTCAGGCGAGCCGTACTAGCCGGCTATCCCGATCGCGTCGCCAAAAGGCGCACAGGCGATCGGCTCACGCTGGCGACCGGCCACGGCGCGGTGATGGGGCGCGAAAGTGGCGTGCGCGATGGCGAGTGGATGGTTGCGCTCGACGTCAGCGCCAACCCGACACATCGGCCCACCGACTCCACCGAGGCCATGGTCCGGTCGGCGTGCCGGATCGAGGACGAGTGGCTTACGCCGACCAAAAGCGAAGTGGTACACAGCATCGACGTCACAACCGGTGTGGTCCGGGCGCACGCAACCGATTGGTACGACAGCCTGGTGCTGCGTGAACAGCCGGTGCCTGTCGATCCGCTGCGCGCCGCCCATCTGCTCGCTCAGGCGTGGCTCGCTCGCGACCGTGACCCTGATACCGAACGGTTGCTGCGACGGGCGGCATTCGCCGGACAATCGCTCGACCTTTCCGCCATGGTCGCGATGGCCGCGGCTCAGTCAACCAACTTCAAAGACCTTGATATCGCCGGGCAACTGCCGTGGGCTGCGAGGCAGGCGATCGACCGCGATGCGCCAGAGGCCTTGCCGGTCCCGAGCGGCCGATCGATGCGGATCGAGTACGCCGCCGACGGCACGGTCTCGGTGTCGGTGAAACTGCAGGAACTGTTTGGCCTGGCCGAGACACCACGCCTCGGCCCCGGCAAGGTGCCGGTGACGTTTCACCTTCTGGCGCCAAACGCCAGGCCGGTGCAGACGACCCAGGACCTCAAGAGTTTCTGGGCGACCACCTATCTGGAGGTCCGCCGGGAGCTACGCGCGCGCTATCCCCGCCATCCGTGGCCCGAAGATCCGTGGACCGCAACACCCACGCACCGCACGACCCGGCGGCCGCGCAACTGATCTTCTGGGCGTCCTGTCTCCAGTTTCGTGACTATCATCGGGAATGCGCCTTATTCGACTCACCCTTCTCGCCATCATCGTCCTCGGCATCGTCGGGCTGGGTGCAGGCTGGTATCTGGCGGGCCGCGAAGCCGGGCCGTCAATCACGATCAAGTCTCCGGACAAGTTCGTCGGGCAGGCTGGTGCACTTGATGTCGTGGCTCAGTCGGCCACTCCCGTCGAGGCGGTGGCCGTAACGCTCAACCAGAACGGCCAGTCCACCATGGTGGCTTCGTATGCGGATGACGGCACTGCCCAGAGTCAGGTCAGCCTGTCGGGGGCAATCGGCAAGTCAGCGCAACCCGCCCTGGTCAACGGCCCCGCCACGCTGACGGTGACGGCGTCGCGCAAGGTGTTCTTCGGCCTGCGCACCGCCGAGTCGTCCGCCACGCGCGAATTACAGGTGCGGCTCGATCCCCCGCGCGTCGCCGTCACGTCCATTCATCACTTCATTAACCTTGGCGGAGCCGAGTTCGTGGTGATGCGGGCGACGCCCGAGGATGTCGACGCCGGCGTCAGGGTCGGCGATGTCGAGTATCGCGCCTATCCGGGCTCAGCAGTCGGGTTGTCCGATCCGGCCCTGAGAGTAGCCTTCTTCGCCTTGAAGCACGACCAGGACGTCAATGTCCGCATGTCGGCGTTTGCCAGGGACATGGCCGGCAACGAAGTGACGACGCCACTCGAGCATCAGCCGACCAACAAGAAGTTCCTCAATTCCCGAATCCCGATCGACCAGCGCTTCCTCGATCGCGTGGTGCCGGCGATTGCCTCGAACACCCCCGACCTGAAGGTCGACACCAACTCGCCAGAGGGTCTGTTGAAAGGCTTCTTGACCATTAACGGCGACTTGCGGAAGAAGAACGGCGAGACCATCACGGCGCTGGCAGCGAAGAGCCAGTCGAAAATGCTCTGGACCGAGGCCTTCGCGCAGATGGGCAACTCGCAGGTCGAGTCACGCTTCGCCGATCGGCGCACATATTTCTTTGACGACAAGGAGATCGACCGCCAGGTGCACCTTGGCTTCGACCTCGCGTCGGTGCAACAGGCGCCGGTTCTCGCCTCAAATGCGGGCGTGATCCTATTTGCCGACTTCCTCGGGATTTACGGTAACTGCGTGATCATCGACCACGGCCTTGGCGTGCAGTCGCTCTACGCGCACCTGTCATCGATTGGCACGAAAGTCGGCGACACGGTGACGAAGGGCCAGGAGCTTGGCCGCACCGGCGCCACCGGACTGGCGGGAGGCGACCACCTGCACTTCACGATCCTCTTGCAGGGCATCCCGGTGAATCCGGTCGAGTGGTGGGATCAACATTGGCTGGACGACCGCGTGATCAGGAAAATCCGCGACGCCGGCGGCCGGTGATGACGCCTGTGACGTACGGGGCCTAAGCTCGCCTGACGGGAAGGTGCGAAACTTCCGCCAGTGCCCGGAAGGCTGGGCGGGCGAAATAATAGCCCTGGAAGAACTCGACCCCCAGGTCGCGCAGCACATCCATTTCGGGCCGCGTCTCGATGCCCTCGGCAATCACCAGCATCGACAGGTCACGGCAGACCTGGATGATGCCCTTGGTAATTGCCCGCCGGCTCGGGTCGACGTCGATGTTCCTGATCAACGCCATGTCGAGCTTGACGATGTTCGGGCGGACATCGGCTAGCAGGTTAAGGCCGGCGTAGCCGGCGCCGAAATCATCAATGGCCGTGAGGAACCCGCGCTGCTTGTAGTGCTGCACGATCTCACGGAGATGTGGCACGTCATCAACCTTCTCGCTCTCGGTGATTTCAAAAATCATGCGGTTGATGGGGAAGCCGTAGGTGGTGGCGGCCTCCAGCGTCGTGCGGATGCACAACTCCGGCTGGTAGACGGCGTTGGGCATGAAGTTGATGCTGAGAAAGCACGGCACCTTCAGCTCGCTGGCCAGCTGCACCGCCTTCACCCGGCACGACTGGTCAAAGCGGTAGCGGTTCCCGTCGTTGACATGCGCGAAGACTTCGCCCGACGGCTCGTTGTTCGCGCCCCGTACCAATGCTTCGTGTGCGAAAATCTCGCCGGTCTCGACATTCACGATCGGCTGAAATGCCATCGTGAAGTCAAAATCCAAATCAAGGCCTTTGGCGCACTCAACACAGTTCAGTTCGCGGTAGTTCTGCTGCGGCTTCACCGTTTCACTTTACCGCTTGTTGCAGAGCCTGTGCAGCCAGTTCCACTTGCGCCGCCAGTGCGTTGACTGCCGACGACACCGTCCGCACGCCGCCCTGCGCCTCGGTAAAGCGTCCTTCTTCCAGACCCTCGCGGATCTGCGGCATGGTCTTCACGCCGTAGCCGGTGTAAAAGCCGGGCGCATAGATCTGGTGCTTGAACCACTC
>JANMUX010000307.1:0-3074 GCA_031392125.1 Acidobacteriota bacterium
GATCGCATGTTGCGGGCATCGACGCGGAACTCGACACGGCGGATTCCGGCGTCGAACGCGCGGCCCAGCATCATGTCCTTGATCCGTCGGTTGAGCCCGATGCCACGCAGCGACGGGCGAAAATAAGTACCGCCGATCTCGACCACCTGGCGGCCCTTGTCGAGCCCGAGGAAGCTCGACATGCCGGCCAGTTCGTCGCCGTCAAACAGGACGAAAGTGCGATTGCGGGGATTGGTGACGTAAAGATCGATGCTGGCGTCGAACCCGTCGGGCCCGAAGTTGTTCGCGTAAAGCTGCCAGATATCGCCGTCTTCGACGCAGGCGGTGCGCAGCGCGTCGCGGTGATGCTCGGCGAACGGCTCGGCGCGGCAGCGGTCGCCGCTCATCGGCCCGCCGAGATCGATCAACGGCGCGCCGCCAATTTGCGGACTCGGTTTGCCCAGGCATCGGCCAGATAGACCGTACCGTCGGGTCCGACCGCGATATCGTGGCCGAGCACATTAGGGCCGGTGGCCGCCGTATGGGTTCCGAGCACCCGCCCTTCACTGTTCAAACGGACGATGCGCGCTCGGGTCCGGTCGGGCTGGAAACCGCCGTCGACGACATAGATTGACCCATCGCGCGCGACGGTTACCCCATAGGGGTCTCCTACGCGATCGCTGCCCCATTCAGAAAGATAGCGTCCGGCAGAATCGAAAATCTGCAACCGGAAATTCTCGCGGTCGGCGACATAGACACGCCCCGCAAAGTCGATTGCAATGCCGTGCGGCAAGTTGAACTGGCCCGGCCCCTTGCCGGGTGCGCCCCATTCACCAAGGTAGCGGCCGTCGGCGGTAAAGCGAATGACCCGCGTGTTCTCGTAGCCGTCACTGACATAGACGGTTCCGTCGGGTCCGAAGGCTACGTCGGTCGGCAAGTTGAAGTGGTCGCGGTCGCTGCCCGATTCGCCACCTTTGCCGAGCGTGAGGAGGAGACGGCCATTGGGGCTGAATTGGCGAACTTGGTGCGCGCCAACATCGGTTACCCAAACATTGCCGGCGCGGTCGAGCGACAGGCCGTGAGGCATGATGAAGAGATTCTTGCCCCAACTGGCAATCAATTTACCCCCGGAATCAAGAACGGCGATGGTGTCTTGGCCAATCGGATCGGCCGGGAAGGGTTCGACCCATTTGCGATCCGCGCGATGGAAAAGATAGATGCGGCCGGTGCGATCGACGTCGACACCAGTCACTTGGCCCAGCGAGCGGGCCACCGCCGGTTCCGGCCAAGGTCCGGCGTCGTGCCAGGTCGGCGAGACGCCGGAACGAGAAGGGAGCGCGACCGGCGCGCACGCGACGATCGTGGCCGCGGACACCAGGCCGAGTGCCAACAGCCTGCGGCCCGTTACCTGCATGCCAGTCTCCCTTGTCCAATCATGGATGAGTGGCGCCGTTCAGACGGCTTTTCGAGGCAAGATCATTCCTTCTCGATATCCTGCGCGACATGCGGTTTGCGCAGCAAAGTGTCGATCTTGCCGCCTTCGTCGAAGCTTTCGTCGGCGCGGAATTTGAGCTTGGCGGCATATTTCAGCTGGACGCGACTCGCGACTTCGCGCTGGAGGAAGGCGGTGTGGGTGCGCAACGCCTTGAGCACCACTTCCTCATCCTGGCCGAGCAGGGGCTTCACGAACACCAAGGCGTGGCGCAGGTCGGGCGACATGCGGACTTCGGTGACGCTGACGAGGTGGCTTTGCAGCGTGTCGTCATGGACGTCGCCGCGGGCGAGGATGTCGCTCAAAATATGGCGCACCTGCTCGCCGACGCGGAGCAGGCGGACCGAGCGGCCTTCGGGGGTTTCGACTTTACGCATCGACGCCTTCGCTTAAAGGGTGCGAGCCCGCTCTTCCGTCTCGAACACTTCGAGATTGTCGCCGGCCTTGATGTCGTTGGTGTCGGCCAGCAACACGCCGCACTCCATACCCGCATTGACCTCCTTCACGTCGTCCTTGAAGCGGCGCAGCGAGGAGATGGTGGTCTTGGAGACGATCACGTCGTCGCGCGTCAAACGGGCGTGCAGGCCCTTGCGGATGACGCCTTCGAGTACCAGCAGACCGGCCGCCTTGTCGCGCTTGCCCGCAGGGAAGACATCCTTGACCTCGGCGCGGCCGACGATCGTTTCGATGATCTCCGGTCCAAGCTCGCCGGCCATCGCCTCGCGCACCCAGTCGGTGAGGTGGTAGATGACGTCGTAATAACGGAACTCGACCTTGGTGCGGTTGGTCGCCTCGCGCGCCTTGGCGTTGGGGCGGACGTTGAAGCCGATGATCGGCGCGCCGGTCGCGGCAGCCAGCGTCACGTCGCTCTCGGTGATCGCGCCGACGCCCGAGTTGAGCACGCGGACCTTGATCTCGTCGGTCGAGATGCGGTTGACGGCGCTGACGATCGCCTCGACCGAGCCCTGCACATCGGCGCGGATGACCATCGGGAATTCGATCACCTGGCTCGACCGGTTGGCGAACATATTCTCCAGGCTGACCGGCACCGAGGTGGTGCGCTTCTTGTCGATCAGGCCCTGGCGATAGAGCGCGACCTCGCGGGCACGCCCTTCATTCTCGACCACGGTGAAGGGATCGCCCGCCGACGGCACCGAGCCGAGGCCGAGCACTTCGACCGGGAAGGACGGACCGGCCTCCTTGACCTGCTTGCCATGGTCGTCGGTCATCGCCCGGACCTTGCCCGAAACGGCGCCGACCACGATCACGTCGCCGACGCGCAGCGTACCGCGCTGGACGAGGACGGTGGCGAGCGGGCCGCGGCCCTTGTCGAGCTTGGCCTCGACCACGGTGGCTTCGGCCGCGCGGTCGGGATTGGCCTTCAACTCGAGGATTTCGGCCTGGAGCGCGATCGCCTCGAGCAGGCCGTCGAGGTTGGTCTTTTCCTTGGCCGAGACTTCGACATCCTGGACGTCGCCGCCCATCGCCTCGACGATGATTTCATGCTGCAGCAGTTCCTCGCGGACCTTCTGGGCATTGGCTTCATGCTTGTCGATCTTGTTGATCGCCACGATCATCGGCACGCCGGCCGCCTTGGTGTGGT
>JANMUX010000420.1:0-1676 GCA_031392125.1 Acidobacteriota bacterium
GAACGGACACGCCATTAATCCTGCCAGCAATGGTACATCGCAATCGACGCAGCGGTCGTCACGTTCAACGAATCGATGGCGGTGCGCATCGGGATGCGGATGCGGAACGTCGAAGCCGCCAGCGCCGTCTCGGTCAGGCCATCTCCCTCGGCGCCCACGAGCAGCGCCAGCTTGGCCTGGCGGGGAAGGTCGCGCAGTGGCACCGCCGCGGGATGCGGCGTGAGTGCGGCCACGGCAAAGCCGTCGGTCCGAAGGTCGGTGATGGCATCCGGCCATTGCGGCGCGGTCACGAACGGCACCGCCAGCGTGGCGGCCATCGAGGTGCGGATCGCCTTGCGGTACAGCGGATCCCCACACGCGGGCCCCAGCACGACCAGCTCCACGCCGAACGCGGCCGCCGTGCGGAACAAGCCGCCGACGTTGTCGGGATTGCTCACGCCCTCCATCAGCAACACGCGCGTCAGCGGTCCGCCGGCCATGCGGTCGAGCGTCGCCAGACTGGGCCGCCGGGCCAGCGCGAGACAGCCGCGATGAATGTTGAAGCCGGCGATGGCATTCATCAGCGCCTGCTCGACAAGGAAGATCGAGGCGGTGGTCAGGTGCAGGACGTCGGCGAGCGCTTCGGCAGCGGAGGCTGTCAGCAAGATGGAGTGCACGTCCCAACGGCGCAGTTCGAGCAGCTGGCGTACCACCAAGCGGCCCTCAGCGACGAACAACGAGCGCTCGAGCAGCTGCGCCGGTGTGGTCAGGTGTCGATAGTCCGCCACGCGCGGATCGCCGAGGGAGTGAATGGCGAAGAAAGCCGGCATGAAACCGAAGTCATTCTATGACGCCTTAGAATGGAGGCATGCGCAAGCATGTCCTGCTCTATGGGCTGCTGGGCGGCGTCCTAATCGCCGGCCTCAAGCTCATTGAGTATCGCTGGCTGGTGATCGAGTACTCCGTGGAAATCTACGGCGGGCTGGTCGCGGCGGTCTTTGCCAGCGTCGGGATCTGGCTAGGCCTCCGGCTGACCACGCGCACAGAAACGGTCGTGGTTCGTGAGGTCGTGGTTCAGGCGCCGGTCGGTTTCGTTCGGGACGAAGGCAAACTGGCTGCGCTCGGTATCACCCCACGCGAACTGGAAGTCCTGACGCTGATTGCCGAGGGCCTGAGCAACCGCGAGATTGCCGACCGCGTGTTCGTCAGCGAAAACACCGTGAAGACACACTTGAGCCGCGTGTTCGACAAGTTGGGCGCCCGGCGCCGCACCCAGGCGGTGCAGTTAGGCAAGGAACTGCGCCTCATTCCCTGATCCCTGGTTCTTTCGGGTGATTTCTCGCGAAATCGCCAAATATCATCCCTTCGGGTGACGCCTTCGGCGGAGTCGGCCCGCACAATCGGCCGGTCTTTAACCACGGGGGAGTTCACAAATGCAAAAAATCGTTCTGACCTTCGGCCTTATTGCCGGGGCCATGCTCGCCGCAATGATGGTCCTCTCGATGCGGTTTCAGGACCAAATCGGTTTCGACCGGGGTGTCTTCGTCGGCTACACCTCGATGGTCCTGGCGTTCCTGATGGTGTTCTTTGGCGTCAAGTCGTACCGCGACAACGTGGCCGGCGGAGAGGTGACGTTCGGCCGGGCGTTCAAGGTCGGTCTGCTGATCACCATCGTCGCCACCGCCTGCTACGTGGTG
>JANMUX010000342.1:0-8539 GCA_031392125.1 Acidobacteriota bacterium
TTCTACGTGCAGGACTCGTGGTCGTTTGGCCGGGTCACCATCAACCCGGGCCTGCGCTACGAGCGCTTCACGATGTCGATTCCGCAGCAAAGCGCCGCGGCCGGCCGCTGGGTGCCCGCCCGCGAGTTCGCCGAGCAGCCGAACCTCGTGAACTGGAACACGCTGTCGCCACGCTTCGGCATCGCGTGGGACGTGTTGGGTGACGGCCGCACCGCAGTGAAGGGCGGCCTGAGCAAGTACGACCGCCTGGCCGGCATCACGATCATCCAGCCGCTCAACGGCAAGAACATCGCCTTCCAGACCTGCCCCTGGACCGACACCAGCGGCGACCTGCGCGCCCAGGACGACGAGATCGCATTCTCGCGGTGCACGGGCTCGCTGCAGCCGGCGCTTGGCAATGTCGAACCCGGACTCAAGCGGCCGTACCAGTGGGAGTACACCGCCTCGGTTCAGCGGCAGTTCGGCAGCCGCACGTCGGTGATGCTCGGCTACTTTGGCCGCAAGTTCTGGGATCTCTACACCACCGTCAACGACGCGGTGCAGCCAAGCAACTACACCCCGGTCACGATCAACAACCCGCTGACCAACCAGCCAATCACGGTCTACAACCAGGACCCCGCCACGCGCGGCCAGGTGCGCAACGTCCTCAAGACGATCCCCGAGCTGTCGCAGCGGTATCACGGCGTCGAACTGCAGTTCAACACCCGCTTCGACGACTTCAGCGTCTTCGGTGGGGTCACGATCGGGAATAACTACGGCGACCAGGACGCCGGCGACCTGAACAATCCAAACGTCCGCGTCAACAATAAGGGCGACATCGGCTTCGACTCGCCGTACCAGATCCGCGGCGGCTTCAGCTACACCATGCCTGCCGGCTTCCGACTCTCCGGCTCGCTGCGTTCCGCATCGGGCTTGCCGGAACAGCGCATTTATGTGGTGACGACAGCAGTGGTGCCAGGATTGACGCAGGTGACGCAGAACGTCCAGGTGGCCGAGCGCGGCGAGTTCCGGTATCCCTGGGTCAACCTCCTCGACCTGCGCATCGCGAAGTCGTTCGAGGCCGGCGGCGCCCGCATCGAGCCCACGGTCGATCTCTTCAACGTATTCAACAACAACGCCGTGACCAATGCCGTGCAGACGCTCGGCACCTCGCTCGGACGTCCTTCGTCTATCGTCATGGGGCGGCTCCTCCGGCTGGGCGGGCGCATCTCGTTCTGATGGGAGATTCGATGCGCCGCTTGCTTCGCGCTTCGCTACTGATCGCGCTGATGGCCGTGTGCCCATCGGGTGGGCACACGGTGTCGGCGCAACAATCCTCCGGAACCATTACCGTACGCGCCGGGCGCGTGCTGGATGGCCGGGGGGCTACGCTACAAAACGCCGTCATCGAGATTGCCGGTGGCCGGATCGTTCGGGTGGATCAGCGCTCGGGGCCCGTCACCTACGACCTCGGCACCGCGACGCTGCTGCCGGGGATGATCGACACGCACGTCCACATCGGTTATCACTTCGGCAAGGACGGCCGGGCCAGTAACGAAGGCGAAAGCCCCGTGGAGATGGCGCTCTTCGCCGCCGAGAACGCGTGGGTGACGCTCATCAACGGGATAACCACCGTCCAGAGCGCCGGCGCGCTCGCCGACAAGGATCTCAGGGATGCGATCAATCGCGGCGTCCTGCCCGGTCCGCGCATCTTGTCGTCGCTCGGCTCGGCGAACGAGCGGACGGGCGATCCCGCCGCGCTTCGCGCCTATGTCATCAAACAGAAAGCCGCTGGGGCAGACTTCATCAAGATCTTCGCCTCGAGGAGCATTCGCGACGGCGGGGCGCCGACCATGACGCTCGAGCAGTTGCAGGCGGCGTGCGACGAGGCCAAGGCGCAAGGGTTGCGCACGCTGGTGCACGCCCAGAGCGCTGAGGCGGCAATTCTCGGGGTCAAGGCCGGATGCACGCAGATCGAGCACGGCGCGTTCGTGAACGACGAAGCGCTGAAGCTGATGGCCGAGAAGGGCGTGTACTTCGATCCCAACATCGGGCTGGTGCTGCAGAATTACGTCGAGAACAAGCCGCGTTTCCTCGGCATTGGCAACTACACCGAGGAGGGATTTGCCTTCATGGAGAAAGCGATCCCGACCAACTACCCGATGTTCAAGAAGGCGCTCGCGGCAAAGGTAAGAATGCCGATGGGCACCGATGCCGTCGCCGGCGGCCACGGCCAGAACGCGCGCGAAATCATTACCCGCGTGAAGGACGGCGGCCAGGCGCCGATGGACGCCATCATCGGCGCGACCTCGCTTGCCGCCGAGTCGATGGGCCTCGACAAACAGATCGGCGCGCTCGTGCCTGGTCTGCAGGCCGACCTGGTCGCGGTGGAAGGCAACCCATTGCAGGACATCGAGACGCTTCGCCGCGTCAGGTTCGTGATGAAGGGCGGCGTCGTCTACCGGAACGACACCGCTCCCGTGCGCTGAGGCTGGCCATGCGCACCAATTTCGCGGCGTGGTCACTCCTGCTGGTCGCGACGCTGGCCGTCGCGGGCAACGCTCAGCAACCAGCCATGCAGGAATGGCCGGTGTACGGCGGCGACGCCGGCGGCACGAAGTTCTCGCCGCTGGCCGACATCAACGCCACGAACGTCTCGAGCCTGGTCACGGCCTGGGAATGGCGGCCCGAGGACAAGCCGATCGAAGAGTTCGGTACGCGCCCCGGCAACTTCCAGAACACCCCGCTGATGATCGACAACGTGCTCTACGTTACGACGCAGTACAACCGGGTTGTCGCGCTCGACGCCGAATCGGGATTGCAGAAGTGGGCGTTCGACCCGCGGGCATATGCGGACGGGCCGCCGCCCAACGGCACCGGATTCGTGCATCGCGGCCTCGCGGCCTGGCGCGAGGGCGGCAAGCTGCGGCTCTTCCTCAACTCTCGCTACCGGCTGATTTGCCTCGACGCGGAAACCGGCAAGCCGGTGGAAACATTCGGTGTGAAGGGCGTCATCGATCTCAGCCGGGGGCTGCTCTGGCCGATCGAGCGCACGCACTACACGAACACGTCGCCGCCCGTGGTCTACAAAAATCTCGTCATTCTCGGCAACGGCGTCGGCGATCGGCTGGTCTACAAGAACGACCCGCCCGGCGACATTCGCGCCTTCGACGCGCGCACCGGCAAGCAGGTGTGGAGCTTCCATACCATCCCGCAGCGCGGCGAGCCCGGACACGAGACCTGGCAGGAAGGATCGACGCGCGTCACCGGTCACACCAATGCCTGGGCGCCGATGACGCTCGACGCGGAGCGGGGCCTGCTGTACGCGCCCGTGGGGACGCCGAGTAACGACTTCTACGGCGGCACCCGAAAGGGCGCCGGGCTGTACGGCGAATCTCTCGTCTGCCTCGATGCGGCAACCGGCAAGCGCAAGTGGCACTTCCAGATCGCGCATCACGGCATCTGGGACTACGACCCGGCTTCGCCGCCTAACCTCGTCACGATCACCGCGGGCGGCAAGCGCATCGACGCTGTGGTGCAGCTCACCAAGCAGGGGTTTGCCTTCGTCTTCGATCGCGTTACGGGCGTGCCGGTGTGGCCGATCGAGGAGCGGCCGGTGCCCCCGAGCGACGTCGCGGGCGAGCAAGCCTGGCCGACGCAGCCGGTTCCGGTTATGCCGCCGACGTTCAGCGAGCAGGGCATGACGCTCGACGACGCGTTCGATCTGACGCCCGAGTTGAAGGCACAGGCGCAGGCCGAGCTCCGCAAGTTCCGCCTCGGCCCGCTGTATACGCCGCCGTCGATGGAGGGCACCGTGATGAGGCCCGGAACCATTGGCGGCGCCAACTGGGGCGGAGCAACGTTCGATGCCCGAAGCGGGCTGCTTGTCTTCAAGACCACCAATGGCGCGAGCATCGCGCGAATTGTGCGGCCCGACCGATCGCCGGCAAACCCCCGCGCCGCTGAGGTGGATGCGGAGCTTACCGGCGATCTGTCCGCTTCAACCAACTTCATTCCCGCGGGTAAGGACGCCGACGGCCGCCCGTTCCCGCCGCTGCCACTGCTGAAACCGCCGTACGGCCATGTGGTCGCGATCGATCTGAACAAGGGCGCCATCGCGTGGCGCGTGCCCTTCGGCGACAACCCGCTGCTGCGGAATCACCCGGCGCTAAAGGGCGTGGCGCTGCCCGACCGCCTTGGCGCCGCCGGCGCGGCGGGCGTGCTTGGCACGGCGGGCGGACTGGTATTCGTAGGCGGCAACGACCTGGCCTTCCATGCGCTTGACCTGGCGACGGGCCGTGAACTGTGGCGGTTGCCATTGACGACGCGGCGGGTAACGGGAACGCCCATGACGTACCGCTCCCATTCGGGCCGCCAGTTCGTGCTGGTGGCGACGAGCACGGGCCCCGATGCGTCGCTCATGGCGTTCACGCTGCCCGTGTCACAGCGAGACTGAGCCTACTCGCCTGCCACCACGGTGGCAGTGATCCGCGTCAGCTGCGGTCACACGACGCGTTGCCGGCAGCGTCGGTGGCACACACTCGATAGGTCGCCGAGCGATCGATGTTCGCGGGCCACTCCGCGCGCCAGAGGTACTCTCCGTACCATCGCATGGCCACTTCGCGCACCCCAGCCGGCGTCGTCCATTCCACGACCACCTTCTTCCACTCGGTAGCCAGGCTCGGGCTCTTGCGATCGTGCACGCGGGCATGCACAGTCGCGCGGCCGGCGGCCTCTTTGGTCGCCACCATGGTCACCAACGGCGCCGCCGTGTCGGGCGCCAGGCCGCGGCCGAGGAACACTCGCTCGTCGACGGCCTTCGGGTGCTCGCCTTGCGCCTGCACCACGTCCATGCGGCTGTCGCCGTCGAGGTCGGCAAGCGCGATACCAAGTGTGCCTGGCGTCGGGTCGCCGTCAAATACATCGAGCTTCACTGAGAGGTGGCCCTTGCCGTCGTTGATCAACACTCGATCCGGTCCGCTGAGCGAGCCGACCACGAAATCGGCGTCGCCGTCGGAGTCGTAATCCAGAAACGCCACCATGTTGTCGTCTTCGCCGACGTTGGCGGCCAGCGGCCACCACGCCTCGGTGGTGTCGCGGAAGCGGCCCTTGCCGTCGTTGCGGAACACGTGCTCGCGACGGTTCGATCCGTTGCCGCCGACGATCTCGCCATCGTTCATCGTCACCAGGTCGAGCCAGCCATCGCCGTCAAGGTCCATCGGCTCGAACTCGTAGTTGTTCGTGTACTGCGGCATGCCGCGCCCATCGTCGGCAAACGTGCCGGCGCCGTCGTTGCGAAACAGGTGGCTGCCGGGGCAACGCTTGCACGACACGAGGGCATCGAGATCGGCGTCGTTGTCAACGTCGGCCAGCTCGAGATCCCACGAAAAACGGACGCGCAGATCGGGCATGCGGGCGGCGGTGGCGTCGGAGAAACGGCCGGTGCCGTCGTTGAGCCACAGGCGGGTGCGACCGCCCTCGTTGCTCATGTTGTTGCCGGGACCCCAGTCGGCCAGCATCAGATCGAGATCGCCGTCGCCATCCACATCCCCGGGTTCGAGGTCGCCGACGCTAAGGGGTTGGGCCGGCAAGTGGGTCTTGGTGACTTCCGCGAAGCGGCCCTGGCCAGATCCCATGAACAGGCGACTCTGGGTTTGATAGGTGGTGCCGACGATGATGTCGACGAAACCGTCGGCGTTGAGATCGCGCGCCTTGATGACTCGGGCGAGGTCCGGCGTGCCGCCAAGCACCTGCGCCGTCACGTCCTGGAACCGGAGGCCCGGGCCAGTGCTGAAAAACACCTGGTTGGGCTCTGGCGTGCCCGGAGTCGAGTAGTCGCCGCCGTTTGCGAACAACAAGTCAGGCCGGCCATCGCCATTGAGGTCGGCGATCTCCACCTTGTTGGTCCAGTACTTGGTTGGGCCAAGAGCCGTTCCGGTGACATCGACCCACAGCGGACTGGCGGGCGCCTGGGCAAGCAGACTCGCGGCGGTAAGCAGCAGGACCAGGCGCATGACGTTTCGTCCTACTTCGTTCCCGCAACGAACTTGAAGTCGATGGTCGCCACCGTCTTCTCCCACGCCATGTAGAGGGTTGCGCCGGCGTCGGTGACGTTGGAGAAGCCGATATTGAACTGCTCGACCGATGCCTCGCCCGGGCGCACCATCATGGGCGCGCGAAGCAGGTCGAACTTCGCATCGTAGTTGGTCGCGCCCGACAGACGGACCTTGTCGTTGGGATCGAACTTCTCCTGTACTGGCTGGTTGCTCAACACCAGCGTCCAGTTGCCCGGCTTCAAGTCGACGAACACGTTGTAGACGCCAGGAGCCAGGGTCTTGCCGCCAATCTGCAGCGGCGTCTGCGTGGTCAGCCGCGTGGTGTTATTGGCGCCCGCGCGCCAGACCGGGGCGCCGGCGTTGACGGTCTTGCCGTAGTCGGCCCCGGCGCCGAAAATCTCGGTGCGGCCGCGCAGCAGCGGACGGCCGTAGTCGACGACAATCCACTTGCCATCGCGGTACACCTGTCCGCCCTCGGCGGTCTTGTCCCACTTGCCGCCCACCTGGATCGCGGCTTGCCCCTGAGGAGACGGCACCAGTTTCACCTCGGGAATGGCCTGGGCCGACAACACGGCGCTAATCGCGCCACACAACACCACAACCGACAACGCGGACCGAACACGCATGCAAACGCTCCTTGGAAACACTTTCGTCATTATCGCGTGGCGGCGCTCACCGCGTCTGGACAAACTTCTGAACGCGACGACCGGTACCCACCTCGCTCACGTAGAGATGGCCGCGCGAGTCGCTGGCGAGGTTGTGCATGAAGATGAACTGGCCGGCGTACCGGCCAATGCGGCCAAAGGCACCGACCTCGGTCAGGCTCTGGCGGTTGAAGATGTGGACCCGGCCGTTGCCCGCGTCAGCGACGTACAGCCAGCGCTGCTCGCGATCTGGCGAGAAGGCGGTGTTGAATGACGTCCCCAACAGCTGCGTCTTGCGCTCGATGAAGATCTCGCTCTTGAATGTGCCGTCGGCGGTGAACACCTGCAGGCGGTTGTTCAGGCGATCGTTGACATACACCAGGCCGTCGTTCGACACCTTGATGCCGTGCACGGTGTTGAACTGCGGCGGGCCGGGCCCTTCGCCTGAAAATTTCTGTGCCACGCTGTCGTCAGGCGGCTTGCCGTAGGCGCCCCACATGCGTTTGAAGGCGCCAGAGTCGGCGTCGAACACAATCACGCGACGGTTGCGATAGCCGTCGGCAACAAAGACTTCGTTGGTCGCCGGATGAACCCACATGTCGGCGGCGTTGTTGAGGTTGGCGGTGTCAAGGCTGCCCTTGCTCATGGCGCGGCGGCCGATCTGCAGAAGGAACTTTCCGGTGCTCGTGAACTTCACCAGGAAGTTTTCTTTCCCCTCGCCCATGCGTGGCCCTCCCGCAGACGACACCCACACGTTGCCCTTGTGATCAACGTGGATGCCGTGCTCGTCTTCCGGCCATTCATAGCTGCCGTCGGCGGGCTTGCCACCCCAGCCCTGCACGTAGTTGCCGGCCGAGTCGAACTCCATCACCGGCGGCGGCGCGGAGCAGCATTCCGCTTCTGCATTTCGGGCAATCTCGTCGTTATTGAGTGACCACGGCCGCTGCAGGACCCAGACGTGGTCTCGCGCATCTACCGCGACCCCTGAGACCTGTCCGAGAATCCACTGCTTCGGCAGCTTGGGCCAGGTCGGATCGACCTGAAATGAGGGAGCAGGCTCGCGGGCAGCCTGCGATTCGAGGGCGCGAGCACCCACCGATAACGCCGCAATCACAACCGACACCATCAACAGGGGACGTAACCGCATGCGCCGAATATTACTTGGCCACCAATGCTCGCGACGGTCCAAATACGACGGGCGGTAGTAGGATCGGCGGCATGATTCGACGCCGATTTCTGTCTCTGGTTGTCATTGCCGTGGTCGCCCTCGCCGGCGCGGAGTGGACGAACCTGAAGGTCCGTCCCTACGTAGTCGATGCGCAACAGCCGGTGACGGCTGCGGCGACGGCTAAAGCCATCGCCCTCCAACCGTCGGACCTGGGTGGACTCCGGCTGCGCAACATCGGCCCGGCCACCATGTCGGGCCGCTTCGTCGACATGGACGTCGTCGAATCCAATCCCTTCACGATGTACGTGGCGTCGGCGACGGGCGGCATGTTCCGCACCACTGATAACGGCATCACGTGGGCGCCGGTGTTCGAGCGCGAAGCGGTGCATTCGATTGGCGACGTCGCAATCTATCAGCCCGATCCGAACATTATCTGGGTCGGCACCGGTGAGCGCGCGAATCGCCAGAGTGTTGGCTGGGGCGACGGCATCTACAAGTCCACCGATGGCGCCAGGACGTGGACCAACGTCGGCCTCAAGACCTCCATGCACATCGGCCGCATTGTCACCCACCCCTCGAACCCGGCCATCGTCTACGTTGCCGCGCAGGGATCGGTCTGGGGTGCAGGAGGCGAGCGCGGGCTGTATCGCACCATGGACGGCGGCAAGACGTGGCAGCGAACGCTGCATGTC
>JANMUX010000350.1:0-11477 GCA_031392125.1 Acidobacteriota bacterium
CATCACGGGCCCATTGCGTCCGAGGATCGTCCAGCGCTGATCGGGGAGCGCCTGGTCAAGTACACCTCCGAGCGTCTTCACGCGGATGAAACCGTCGGCGGTGATGTATTGGACCATCAGGCCGACTTCATCCATGTGCGCGGTCACCATCACGCGCGGCCCGGTGGTATTGCCAGGCAATGTGGCAAGCACCGATCCGAGCCCGTCGTACTCAATCGTGGCGCCAACCGCGGTGAACTCGTTGACGACGATCCGGCGGACGTCTTCTTCGAACGCGGATGGGCCAGGGGCCTCCGACAACGCCTTGAGCAGTCGTGCGGTGGCGTCGAGCGGCGGCGGGGCCTGGGCGGCGCCGGCCGCGGCGAGCGCCATCATGCCTCCAGCGAAAAGAGCAACGGCACGAGAGACGGCGCGCATAAATCCTCCAGGCGGTCAGGGGAATTACCGGAACTGCTGCATCAGTTTCTGCAAGGCGTCGTTGCCCGGGCAGAGCTGGACGTGCGGCAGGTTGTAGAGCGATCCTGGCACCGTGTCGTTCTGATCGTGCACATCCTTCGAGTCGGGCGAGATGTAAAGCAGGCCGGTGACGACCTCACCCTTGCGCTGGTGATCGCGAATGTGCGCGTAGGCGGCGTCGCGGTTGGTCGGGTCGTAGTCCTTCGCCAGCTTGCGGAACTTCACCCAGCTGCCGTCGTGCATCATCACGTTCTTGGCGCTGCCCGCCTCGTACTCCGTGCTGATCTCGTCGGCGTGCGGCACGAAGTCGGCCTGCACCACCTCCACCTTGTGCTCGCGCGTGTAGGCGTAGCTCTTGGTCGAGCCGTCGTGATCGTTAAAGGTCACGCACGGCGAGATGATGTCAATAAAGGCGAAGCCGCGGTGCGCCAGGCCGGCCTGGATGATCGGCACCAACTGTGCCTTGTCGCCAGAGAAGCTGCGGGCAACGAAGGTGGCACCGAGCGTAAGGGCGAGCAGCGCGCTGTCGATGGCCTGCATGGTGTTGGCCTCGCCCTTCTTGGCGGTTGAGCCGGGATCCGCCGATGCCGAGAACTGGCCCTTGGTCAGCCCGTAGACGCCGTTGTTCTCGAGCATGTAGAGCATGTTCACGTTGCGGCGGATGGCATGGCACAACTGACCGAGGCCAATCGACAGCGAGTCGCCGTCGCCCGAGACGCCGATCATGATCAGGTCTCGGTTCGCCGCGTTGGCGCCGGTGGCCACCGCCGGCATGCGCCCGTGCACGCTGTTGAAGCCGTGAGCCTCGCGCAAGAAATAGGCAGGGGTCTTCGACGAGCAGCCAATGCCCGAGAGCTTGGCCACCTTGTGCGGGGCAATGCTCATCTCCCAGAACGCCTGGATAATCGCGGCGGTAATCGAGTCGTGGCCGCAGCCGGCGCACAACGTGGTGATCGCGCCCTCGTAGTCGCGCCGGGTCAGGCCGATCTCGTTCTTCTTGAGCGAGGGATGGTGGACTTTCGGTTTCGCGATATACGTCATGCCGCCTTCTCCAGCTTCGCCTTCACGCCGTTAATCACGTGGTGCGCGCTCATCGGGAAGCCGGCGTAGTAGCGCACGGATTCCAGTTTCTCGACGTGCACGCCGGTGTCGAGCATCAGCAGGCTGCGTAGCTGCGCATCGCGGTTCTGCTCGACGATGAAGTTGACTTCGTGCTGGTCAAGGAACTGCCTCACCTCGTCGCCAAACGGGAAACCGCGCACCCGCATGTAGTTCAACTTGATGCCCTCGGCGGCCAGCAGGTCCATGGCCTCCACGCACGCTGCGTGACACCCGCCCACCGTCACGAGCCCCATGGTCGCGCCCGGGGTCGGCTTCATGAAGGGCTGCGGAATGGCCCTGGTCGCGCCCTGCACCTTGCGGGCAATGCGGTCGAGCACTTCCTGGTACTCGTCGGCGTCTTCGGTATAGGCGCCAAACTTGTTGTGCCCCGAGCCGCGCGTGAAAAACGCGCCCTTGGGATGGACCCCGGGCAGCGAGCGCTGTGGAATGCCGTCACCGTCGACATCCAGGTAGCGATAAAAGCTCTTGGCCTTCTCGAGGTCCTCGGCCGACAAGACCTTGCCGCGATCCGGCTGGTAGCTGTCGTCCCAGGTCAGCTTCGGGACCATCCAGTCGTTCATGCCGATATCGAGGTCGCTCACCAGGAACACCGGCGTCTGGAAGCGCTCGGCAAGATCGAAGGCCTTGGCCGACATCTCGAAGGCCTCGCGCGGGTCGGACGGATACAGGCAGATGTGCCGGGTATCGCCGTGCGAGGCGTAGGCGCAGAGCATCAAGTCGCCCTGCTGCGTGCGGGTCGGCATGCCGGTCGAGGGACCGGTGCGCTGCACGTCGACAATCACCGCCGGGATTTCTGCGTAGTAGGCCAGGCCGATGAACTCGTTCATCAGCGAGATGCCCGGTCCCGCGGTCGGCGTGAACGCGCGCGCGCCAGCCCACGAGGCGCCGATCACCATGCCAAGTGCCGCCAGTTCGTCTTCGGCCTGCAAAATCGCAAACTTTTTCTGCTTGGTCTCCGGGTCGCGTCGGTACTTCATGCAGAAACCCTTGAAGGCCTCCATCACCGAGGTCGCCGGCGTAATCGGATACCACGCGCCGACCGTGGCGCCGGCGTAGACCGCGCCCAGGGCCGCGGCGGTGTTGCCGTCAATCAGGATGCTGTCCTTGGTCTCATCCATCTTCTCGAGATGGATTGGCAGCGGGCACGGGAAGTTGGCCTTGGCGTAGTCGTAGCCGAGCGCAATTGCCTTCTCGTTGGAGTCGAGCAGCGGCTTCTTTGCCGCATACTTTTCCTTGGTGAGCGCGGAGATGATCTCAGTGTCCATGCCAATCAGCGCGGCCAGCGCGCCGGCATAGGCGATGTTCTTCATCAGGATGCGCTCGCGCACGCCCTTGAAGACGGTGTTGCACATCTCGGCGAGCGGCACGCCCAGGTAAGTGACGTCCGGCCGCTTCAGCTTCTCATCGAGCGGCCACGACGAGTCGAACATCAGGTAGCCGCCCGAGCGGACCTCGGCGACGTCCTTGGCATAGGTCGCGGCATTGAGCGCGAGCATGAGGTCGAACGTCGGCGTCCTGGCGGTGTAACCGTTCTTGTTGACGCGGATCTCGTACCACGTTGGCAGGCCCTGGATGTTCGACGGGAAGACGTTCTTCCCCGTCACCGGCACGCCCATGCGGAAGATGGCCTGCATGATCAGGCCGTTGGCGCTCGCCGAACCGGTCCCGTTGGCCGTGGCGATCTTGAAGGCGAAATCGTTTACGCGGTTCATATATGTTTGCCAGGAAGGCGGAACTTCAGTTCCGCCGCTTAACGCCCGACGGCCTCCAGTGGAATGAAGGCCGTCCCCGCCACCGGCAACTGCAGCACGAACTTGCGCATGTCCCACGCATAGGTCGGGCAGCGCTCGGCGCACAGGCCGCAGTGCAGGCAGACGTTCTCGTCCTTCACCATCAGCCGGCCGGTCTGCTTGAGCGGCGATGAGTGGAACAGCGCCTGGTCCAGCTGCTCGGCGGGCGCCATCAGCCCCACGCGCAGATCAGCCTCGGTCGCGGCCGCCGGCGCAATCGTCAAGCAATCCACCGGGCAAATGTCGATGCAGGCATCACACTCGATGCACAACGAATCGGTGAAATGGGTCTCGACATCGCAGTTGAGGCAGCGCTCCACTTCGGCGCGGGTCTGCTCCTCGGTGAATCCTTCTTCCACTTCCATCGTCATCTTCGAGAAGCGCAGCGGCAGGTCCACGTGCTTCATCTTCTGGCGTTGGACCGGATCGTAGTTGTTGCTGTACGACCATTCGTGCAGGCCCATCTTGGTGCTGGAGAGCGTCATGCCTTGCGCGGGGCGCTCGGTGACCGGCAGCCCCTGGCAGAACTGGTGAATCGAGATCGCCGCCTGGTGGCCGTGCTCGACCGCCCAGATGATGTTGGCCGGGCCGAAGGCCGCGTCGCCGCCAAAGAACACACCCGGGCGCGTTGACATGAACGTGGTCTTGTCGACCACCGGCATGTCCCACTTCTTGTCGAACTCCAGGCCCATGTCGCGCTCGATCCAGGGGAACGCATTCTCCTGGCCGATGGCCAGCACCACCGCGTCGCACGGCAGCGTTACTCGGCCGGCCGGTTCCTGGATGAACTTGCCGTTTTCTTCACGCGATGTGAACTTGTCGAACTCCATCCCGGTCAGCTTGCCCTCCTCGACGATGAAGCGGACTGGCGACAGGTTCTCGAGAATGTCGACCTGCTCTTCTTCTGCGTCTTCGAGCTCCCACGGCGATGCCTTGAAGTACTTGCGCGTCCGCCGCGAGATCACCTTCACGTCGGTGGCGCCCATGCGCTTGGCCGAGCGGCAGCAGTCCATGGCGGTGTTGCCCACGCCGATGATCAGCACACGCTTGCCGACTTCCTTGATGTGCCCGAAATGAATCGACTCGAGCCACTCGATGCCGATGAAGATCTGGTCCGAGTCGTTGCGCCCGGGCAGATCCAGTTCCTTGCCCTTGGGCGCGCCGGTGCCGACGTAGACCGCGTCGAACTCTTTCGAATCCACCAGCGACTTCAGGCTCGTGACCGGCGAGTCGTACTTCATGGTGACGCCCATGTTCACGATGTAGCCGATTTCTTCGTCGAGCACTTCTTCGGGGAGGCGGAAGGCGGGAATGTTGATGCGCATCAGGCCGCCAGGACGCGGCCCTTTCTCGAAGATGGTGCACTGGTATCCCAACGGCATCAGGTCGTTCGCCACGGTAAGGGCGGACGGACCGGCGCCGATGAGGGCCACCTTCTTTCCGTTTTTCGACGTCGGGGCTTTCGGGATGCGGCCGGTGATGTCGTCCTTGTGGTCGGCGGCGACGCGCTTGAGGCGGCAGATCGCCACCGGCTTGCCGTCGATCCGGCCGCGGCGGCAGGCCGGCTCGCACGGACGGTCACAGGTGCGTCCAAGAATCCCCGGGAATACGTTCGACTCGCGGTTCAGGATGTAGGCATCGTCGAACTGTCCGTTCGCGATCATCCGGATGTATTCCGGGACGTTGGTGTGGGCGGGGCACGCCCACTGGCAGTCGACGACCTTATGGTAGTAATTCGGGTCCGCTGTATCCGTCCGAGGCAGCATATGCCCGGATTATATAGGGGCTGGGGTGCTGAGGTGCTGGGGTGCTGGGGTGCTCGGGTGCTCCTCCGGTGCTCGGGTGCTCCGGTGCTAGGGTGCCGGGT
Organism: Acidobacteriota bacterium; assembly: GCA_031392125.1. Classification (GTDB taxonomy): domain Bacteria; phylum Acidobacteriota; class Vicinamibacteria; order Vicinamibacterales; family UBA2999; genus 12-FULL-67-14b. The sequence continues at coordinate 5,236 of JANMUX010000350.1, forward strand.
CGGCGGCCGCGGCTGTCGGCGCCGGGCTCGAGGCCTCCACCAGGTGGTTGGCGCCCGAGGCAGTGACAAACCCCTTTTCGAACTTCTCCTTGGTGCTGCGGTCGAGCACCGTGGCCACGGCGTAGAAATCGGCCTGCAGCCGTTCGCGCGTGAGGTCGAGCACGAAGTAGCCGCGATAGCGGCCGTCGACGTAGTGCAAGTGCGGCCGCGCCTCGCGGGTCGCCAGCAGCTGTTGCGCGCCATCCGGACCGGCGCCGAGGTTGCTCGGCGAGCTCACCGAGGTGCCGGCAAACTCGACACCCAGTGAGCCCTTGCCTGACGCCTTGTCGTAGCCCGCGAACGGGTCGCGCGGCAAGTCGTAGGCCCACGAGCTGTGGACGTCGCCGGTCAGCACCGCCAGGTTGCCAACCTTGGCCCGCTCGATCATGTCGAACACGCGCGAACGTGAGGCGCGGTAACCATCCCACGAGTCCGGATTCCCCGCTCGCGCGCCCGGCGACGTCTGGGGCGCGAACATTACCTGCTGGCCCAGCAACTTCCAGCTTGTCTTGTTGCGCACTGACGTCACCAATTGCTCGGCCAGCCAACCCTCTTGCTCGGCGCCCAGCAACTGGCGACCGGGCTGGTCGATGCGGGCGGTGTCGTCGCGAAGGGCCTGCTCGTCACGGCCGACCAGGCGGGTATCGAGCATGACCAGCGTGGCCAGATCACCGAAACGGAACGCACGATAAATACGTGACTGTTTCGTCTGCGCGTCCTCGCGGATCGGCATCCATTCGTAATACGCCTGCATCGCGGCCGCACGGCGGGCGTTCCAGTCGCCCTCGGCCTCGTCGGTATTGTGGTTCTGGGCGCCACCGCTCCAGGCGTTGTTGGTGAACTCGTGGTCGTCCCAGGTGACGATGAAGGGGTGTTGGCGGTGAATTTCCTGTGAATCGGGATCGGCCTTGTACTGCGCGTGCCGCTCGCGGTAGTCCTGCAGGGCAACCATCTCTTTATTCGGCGCCGGAATGCGCCCGAGCTTGGTGCCGTCACCGTACTGCTCATTGGCGTACTCGTAGATGTAGTCGCCGAGATGCAGGACGGCATCGATGTCGGCGCGGTTCGCCAGGCAGGCGTACGCGTTGAAGTAGCCCTGCGGCAGGTTCGAGCACGAGACCACGCCCAGCCGAAGCCGGCCGACGCCATCACGCGGCAGCGTGCGCGTGCGTCCGATGGCCGACTGCGAGCCGAGAGACTCGAACCGGTAGTAATACGGCGTGCCGGGCTGCAGGCCGGCTACGTCGATCTTGACGGTGAAGTCGCGGGCCGCACCCGTCGGGGTCTCGCCGCGCGACACGATCTGGCTGAACCTGGAATCCCGCGCCACTTGCCACGATACCGACTGGGCACCGGCCGGCGACTTCGGCGTCACGCGTGTCCAGAGGATTACGCGGTCGGAGAGCGGGTCGCCGCTGGCGACGCCGTGCCGGAACACCGGGTTCGCTACCTGGGCCGTGATTGGGAACGGCCGAATCCACGGCAAGGCGCCGATCGCTACGCTGCTGCTGGCCAGGAAGGTCCGACGGGAGATGCGTCGCATGGGGCGGAAGTCTAACCGAGGGATGTTACGGCGGCGTTGCCAGCCTGAAAGTGTTACAAGTAGGCCACAGCCGCATGGGCGACCCGCTCCACGTCCTCTTGGTCGAAGACAGCGCCGCCTATGCGAGCCTGATCCGCGATCAGTTGACCGACGTCGATCGGCAATTCATTTTTAGCCACGTTGACCGAGTCAGCGAGGCGATCATCCGCCTCAGCAACGGGGGAATTGACCTGATCCTCCTCGACCTGGGCCTGCCCGACAGCGACGGCCTGGACACGCTGCACCGGGTGCAGGCCGTGGCCGGCGGTGTGCCGATTGTCGTGCTGTCTGGCGTGGCCGACCCCACCCGCGCGACCGCCGCCGTGCAGGCCGGTGCGCAGGATTATCTCGTCAAGTCGCAGATTGAGGGCCGGGTGCTGGCGCGGGTGATTCACTACGCCGTTGAACGGCGCGCCGCCGAAGCGCGGTTTCATGAACGCGATGCGCACTACCGTTCGATCGTCGAATCGAGCCTCGACGCCATCATCAGCATGGATGAGCGCGGCCGCATCATTGAATTCAATCCCGCCGCCGAGTCCATGTTCGGCCGATCCCGGTCGCAGGCGCTCGGTGGTGACCTGGCCGACTTGATCATTCCCGAGCGGCTGCGAGAGAGCCATCGAGCCGGCATGGTCCGTCACGCCGCGACGGGCAAGAGTAACGTGATCGATCACAGGCTCGAGATGACCGGGATGCGCGCCGACGGCACCGAGTTCCCTGTCGAGCTGACCGTGTCCAGAATCGCGGCGGGGTCGCCAAACTTCATCGGCTTCCTCCGCGACCTGTCAGAACGCAGGCTCGCCGAGGAAGCGCAACGCCGCTTCCTCGAACGCATTGCCGAGCAGGCGTCGCTGCTCGACCGCGCGCGCGACGCCATTCTGGTTCGCGGCCTCGACCATCGCATCACCTATTTCAACAAGAGTGCCGAACGCATGTACGGCAGGACGGCCGCCGACATCACAGGGCAGTCGGCCAGGGAGCAGTTCTTCCCGGACCCGGCCGTCTTCGACGCTGCGATGGGCGAGCTGTTCCTGCACGGCGACTGGCAGGGCGAGCTGACGGTGACCGGCCGCGACGGCAGCCGGTTGACGGTCGAGAGCCGCTGGACGCTGATGCGCGACGCCGAGCATCGCCCACGCGCCGTGCTGGTGATCGACACCGATATCACCGACCGCAAGGAGCTGGAACGGCGGGTCCTGCGGGCGCAGCGGATGGAGAGCATCGGCACCCTCGCCGGGGGCATTGCCCACGACCTCAACAACGTGCTGGCGCCGGTGTTGATGTCGATCGAACTGCTCAAGGAGAGTTCGGGCGACGAAGAACGCCGGCAGATTCTCGCCACGATCGAAGCCAGCACCCGCCGCGGCGCCGAAATGGTGCGCCAGGTCCTGACGTTTGCCCGCGGCGTTGAAGGTGAGCGAACCGCGGTCGACGTGGCGCGCCTGTTGGCGGAAGTCGAGCAGATCGTCAAAGACACATTCCTGAAATCCATCACCGTGCGAACTGAGATCGCCGGCGCCACCCCGACGGTGCTCGGCGATGCCACACAGTTGCACCAGGTGCTGGTCAACCTGTGCGTCAACGCACGGGACGCCATGCCCAACGGCGGCACCCTCACGCTCAGCACGTCCGTGAAACACCTCGACAAGCGCGACATCGCACTCGACCAAGGCGCGCGCGTGGGCCCCTACACCGTCATTCGCGTCACCGATACCGGCAGCGGCATCTCGCCGCAGGTTCTCGATCGGATGTTCGAGCCGTTCTTCACCAGCAAGCCAATCGGCCAGGGCACCGGACTCGGCCTCTCGACCTCGCTCGCCATCGTCAAGAGCCACGGCGGGTTCATGCGCGTCGATAGTGAAGTGGGCCGCGGCAGCACCTTCGGGGTGTTCTTGCCGGCACAGGCCGAAAGTGAGGCGCCGGCAGTGGCGGCGGCCGCGCCGGCTTTGGCCCGGGGCAGCGGCGAGCTCGTCCTGGTCGTTGACGATGAGGCACCGCTGTTGAGGATGACCAGCTTGGTACTCGAGTCGTTCGGCTACCGGGTGTTACTCGCTGCGAATGGAGCAGAGGCCATCGCACTGTTCAGCAAGCACCGGGCCGAGATTGTGGTCGTCCTCACGGACCTGAACATGCCGGTCATGGATGGGATCACCGTGATTCGTAGGATTCGCGAAATCAGTCCCGACGTTCGCGTGATTGCGGCCAGCGGTCTGGGGCCGCCGACCGCGGTGGAAGTTCCCGGCGCGATTCGCTTCCTGGCGAAGCCGTACACCGCCGAGACGCTGCGCAAAGCCGTTACCGCCGCTGTCCGCGGCTAGCCGGGCCGCGCGCGCGGCCGCCGCGCGTGGGTGGCTACAGCAGGGAGCGCTCGCCGCGCTCCAGCGACAGCAGCGCCTTCTTCACCGGCAATCCGCCACCGAACCCGGTGAGCGAGCCATTCGAGCCAATCACCCGGTGACAGGGAACGACGATCGCGATCGGGTTGGCGCCGTTCGCCAGGCCGACCGCGCGAACCGCCTTCGGGTTGTTGATCCGGATGGCGAGTTCCAGGTAGCTGATGGTTTCGCCGTAGGGAATTCGGCACAGCTCCGCCCACACTTGACGCTGGAACGGGGTGCCCGCGAATGCCAATGGCACGGTGAACCTCTGGAGGCGGCCGGAAAAATACTCGTCAAGCTGCTTGCGCACGCCCGTTAGGACTCCAGTAGTGTCGAGTATCCACGAGGGTTCGATCGCTCGCGGGCGGGAGCCCACGCCGAACGAAAGTACGTGCAGTCCCTCGCTGTTGCCGGCCAGCAGTAACGGACCCACCGGGCTGTCGTCGATGCGCGCGTAAGAGAGCGTCGCCATCTCCGAACAGTAACTCAACGTGCATGCCTGGACGATCCGCGGATTGTTGTCGGTGGCCGAAAACGGGCACAATGCCGTGTGGATTCCTTTCTGGTGATGCTGGCGCTCATCGGCGCCGTCATCGTCGTTTCGGCCCTGCTGTCTGGCTGGGTCGATCGCACTGGCGTGCCGCAGGTCGCGGTGTTCCTGGGCATTGGCGCACTAATCGGGCCCATTGGCCTCGGGCTGCTCGATGCATCGGTTGACTCGCCCATTCTCGGAGTGGTCGCCACGCTGTCGTTGGTGCTGGTCCTCTTCACCGACGCGGTGTCGCTCGACTTGAAGGAGGTGCGGGAGCATCGCCTGCTGGCGAGCCTAGTGCTCGGCCCGGGCACCATTCTCACCACCCTGCTGATTGCCGGCGCGGCCTGGTATCTGCTCGGGCTTTCTATTCCGCTGGCGGCCATTCTCGGCGCCGCGATTGCGTCGACCGACCCGGTGTTGCTGCGCGGGCTGCTGCGGCGGCCGGGGTTGCATAACTCCGTGCGCCAGGCGCTGCGACTCGAGAGCGGCCTCAACGACGTGGTGCTGCTGCCCGTGGTGCTGGTGGCCATGGAGATCCTGTCGCGCACCGAGCCGCTAAGCGGCAGCGAATGGGGCCGGCTCGCCATCAACATGCTGCTGCTCAGCCCGGGTGCCGGCATCGTGGTCGGCCTGGTCGGCGTGTCGGCGCTCGAGATGGTGCGCAAGCGCACCGGCATCCGGCGCGACTACGAGTCGATCTACTCGATCGGCCTGGCCTTCGCGGCCTACGCGGCGGCGGAATCGGCGCATGGCAGCGGCTTCATCGCCGCCTTCGCCGCAGGTTTGACGGTTTCGGTCCTCGACGTCGAGCTGTGCGACTGCTTTCTCGAGTACGGCGAGACCACCGCGGAGATGGCGCTGCTTTTCGCGTTCGTGCTGTTTGGCACGTCGATCATCTGGAGCGGGCTGACGGCCGCGTCAGGTGCCACCATCCTGTTCACGGTGGCGGCGATCGTGTTGAGGCCGGTGGCCTACTTCCCGGCGCTGCTGCCGGCAAAGCTGACGACGAGAAACCGCGGGCTGATTGCATTCTTTGGACCGACCGGGCTCAGCTCACTGCTGCTGATCATGCTGGCGGTGTTCAAGGGCATCGAGGGCAGTGAGTATTTGCTGCAGGTCTGCAGCCTGGTGGTGCTGGTGTCGGTTGTCGTGCACGGCTTCTCGCCGATGTTGCTGGTCAGGGGACCACAAGAAGAAGCAACGCCGGCGGCGGCGCCGAGAGCGAAGCTCAGTCTCGCGGTTCGAGAGGTGCCCGATGATCGCCCTCGCCTGACGACCATCACGCTGGCGGAATACCAGGAGCTGAAGGCGGCCGGATCGGCCTTACTGGTGGACAGCCGCACGGACCGGACCTTCGCGGAAACCGACGCGGTGCCAGATTCAGTGCGCGTGCACCCCGACCGCGCGGCGGCCGATGCCATGCGGCACGAGTTGCCGCGCGCAGCGACGCTGGCGGTGTTCTGTGCTTGACCAAACGAAGCCACGAGTGCCCGTGTGGCACTCGAGTTGAGGCGGAACGGCTGGCCCGACGCGCGCGCGTTGATCGGCGGCCACAACGCGCTGGCCGCAGCCGGATTGACCCACCACAGCACCTGAGCACCTCAGCACCCGAGCACCTCAGCGCAACGGCGGAAGAGGCTGTACGCGTGGCCCATGCCCTCTATATTCGGCTCGAGGAGTTGCTGGCACCAAAGGGAGCGATGATCCA
>JANMUX010000352.1:0-6840 GCA_031392125.1 Acidobacteriota bacterium
CTGCCAACCACCGGTGCGCGAGTGGTGCAGGGGCCGGGAGAGAACGCCGGCGCGGTTGACATTGGCAATGGCCTCTGCGCGGTGTTCAAGATCGAGTCGCTCAACCACCCGTCGTTCATCGAGCCGTACCAGGGCGCCGCGACCGGCGTGGGCGGCATCATCCGCGACATCTTCACCATGGGCGCGCGGCCGATCGCGCTGTTAAACGCCCTGCGCTTCGGCTCGCTCGACGCGCCGCTGGCGCGGCGCATCTTTGAAGGCGTGGTCGCCGGCGTCGGCGGCTACGGCAACAGCATCGGCATTCCGACCGTCGGCGGCGAGATCGTCTTCGACGAGATGTACTCCGGGAACCCGCTCGTGAACGTGCTCTGCCTGGGCATCTCGCGGATCGACGGCATCGTCAAGGGCGCGGCCAAGGGGGCGGGCAATCCGGTGTATTACGTCGGCGCCAAGACCGGCCGCGACGGTATTCACGGCGCCACCATGGCGTCGGCAGAGTTCGACGAGAAGTCCGCTGAGAAGCGTCCAGCGGTGCAGGTTGGCGATCCCTTCATGGAGAAGCTCCTGATGGAAGCCTGCCTCGAGGTGATGAAGACCGGCGCGGTGCTCGGGATCCAGGACATGGGTGCGGCCGGCCTGTCGTGCGCGACCTCGGAGATGGGTTCGCGGGGCGGCCTCGGCATGACCATCGACGTAATGCACGTGCCGCAGCGCGAGACCGGCATGACGCCGTACGAGATCATGCTGTCCGAATCGCAGGAGCGCATGCTGTTGGTGGTCGAGAAAGGCCGCGAGCACGAAGTGACCGCGGTGTTCGAGAAGTGGGACCTGCACGCGGTGCAGGTGGGCGAGGTGATCGAGGGGTCGCGCCTGAAGATCCATGAGCGCGGCGTGCTGGTGGCCGACGTGCCAAATCGCGGCCTCACCGATGAAGCGCCGGTGTATCGACGGCCGATGACCGAGCCGTCGTGGCAACGGGAAGTCCAGCGGCTGTCGTTGAGCGAACTCGGCGCGCCGGTCACGGCGCAGGCTGCCTTCGATCGGCTGCTGACCGTTCCCACGATCGCGAGCAAGCGGTGGGCCTACGGCCAGTTCGACCACAGCGTTGGCACCAACACCATTGCGCAGCCCGGTCTGTCCGCGGCAGTTGTCCGCGTCAAGGGCACCGCCACCGCATTGGCCGTGTCCGTGGATGGGAATGGGCGGTTCTGCTATCTCGATCCGTATCGCGGCGCCATGCTGGCGGTGGCCGAGGCCTCTCGCAACGTCGCGTGCGCCGGTGGCGAACCGATTGGCGGCACGAATAACCTGAATTTCGGCAATCCTGAGCGCCCCGAGATCATGTGGCAGCTCGGTGAAGCTGTCCGCGGCATTGGCGAGGCGTGCCGGGCCCTGGACATTCCCATTACCGGCGGCAACGTCAGCCTGTACAACGAGACCGAAGGCCGCGCGATCTTCCCGACCCCCGTTCTGGGCGTCGTCGGCCTGCTCGAAGATGCCACCAAGACGACCACGCGGACGTTCAAACGAGCGGGCGCGCCGGTGGTATTGCTGGGCGATAATCTGGGAGAACTGGGCGGCAGTGAATACCTGGCCACCATGCACGGCAAGGTCGCCGGCCAGCCTCCGGCCCTGGACCTGCCGCGCGAGGCGGCGCTTCAGAAGCTGATCGTGAAACTGATTCGCGATGGGCTGGTCGATTCGGCGCACGACTGTTCCGAAGGCGGGCTTGCCATCACGCTGGCGGAGTGCACGTTCAACAGCGGTGGTATCGGTGTCACCGCTGACATCGAACTGAGCCGTGGTGGCAGGCCTTCGGGTTTGTCGGAACCGTGGCAGTCGAACGCGACGCTCTTCGGCGAATCGGCCACGCGCATCGTGGTGTCGGCGTCTGGTGATCGGCTCGACGCGGTTCTCGCTGCGGCGAAGGCCGCAGGCGTGACGGCGGCCGTGATTGGCAAGACCGGCGGAGACCGGATTCGGTTGAGCGCAGGTGGCAACGCGGCGGTCGACGTGGCCGTCACGGATGCTGAACAAGCGTGGGCTACGGCGATCGAACGAAGGATGACTGGTAATGTTCGATAAGTTCCGTGACGAGTGTGGCGTCTTCGGCATCTACGGGCACGCCGAGGCGTCGAAGCTCGCCTACCTGGGCCTCTACGCGCTGCAGCATCGCGGCCAGGAAAGCGCGGGCATCGCCTCCGCCGACGGCGACCGCGTGCGGCTCGTCCGGCAAATGGGCTACGTCAACGAAATCTTTAACGAAGCGACACTGGCAACGTTGACCGGGCCGATCGCGATCGGGCACACGCGCTATTCCACCGCCGGTGAAAGCAAGCTGTCGAACGCCCAGCCCATCCTGATTGATTGTGTTCACGGCCAGGTCGGCATTTGCCACAACGGCAATATCGTCAATGCCAACGAAGTGCGCGACCGTCTGGTACGCGCCGGCTCCATTTTCCAGACCAACAGCGACACCGAAGTGGTGCTGCACCTGTATGCGCGGTCGCAGGCGGGCGCGGTCGAGGACGCACTGGTCGAATCGGTGACGCAGCTGACCGGAGCGTTCTCGTTCGCGCTGATCACCAAGGACAGCATGATCGCCGTGCGCGATCCGCACGGCTTCAGGCCGCTGGCGCTCGGCAGGCTTGACCAAGCCTGGGTGGTCAGTTCCGAAACTTGCGCGCTCGACCTGATCGGCGCCACTTACATTCGAGATGTCGAGCCCGGCGAAGTGTTGATCATCGGTCCGCATGGGCTGAAGTCGATCAAGCCGTTTCCGAAAGCGGCGCTGTCGCACTGCATTTTCGAGCATGTGTATTTCGCGCGGCCCGACAGCGAGGTGTTCGGCCAGAGCGTGAACGAAGTGCGTACCAACCTGGGTCGCGTGCTCGCTCGCGAAACCGGCATCGACGCCGACGTGGTGGTACCGATTCCCGACTCGGGCGTGTGCGCGGCGATCGGCTACTCGGAAGAATCGAAGATCCCGCTGCGCATGGGGCTGATTCGCAATCACTACGTAGGCCGCACCTTCATTGAGCCCGCGCAGTCGATTCGACATTTTGGCGTCAAGGTGAAACTGAACCCGGTCAAGAGCATTCTCGCGGGCAAGCGCGTGGTGCTGATAGACGACTCACTGGTGCGCGGCACCACCAGCCGCAAGATCGTCAAGATGGTGCGCGCCTCTGGCGCGGCAGAAGTGCACCTGCGCATCAGTTGTCCGCCGACCATCTCGCCTTGCTTTTACGGCGTCGATACTCCCCGCCGGCAGGAATTGATTGGCGCGACCCATACGCTGGAAGAAATTCGCAAGTATGTTGCGGCAGACACCATCGGATACCTCAGCCTGGGCGGCTTGCTGTCATCGGTGAAGGGAGAAGGGGCGTCGTACTGCACCTCTTGCTACACCGGAAAGTATCCCGTCGCCTTCCCGCGCGACCACAACGGTTACCTGCAGCTGTCGCTGAAGCCGCAGCCGTTGCCTGAGGAGGAGGCTGAAGCCGTTGGGTAAGCGCCAATCTAGCCTCGTTCTAGCGATCCTGTTGGCCGGCGCGGTTGTCTCTGCTCAGGAGCGCGGCCCGACGGCGGCCTCGCCCGAAGAAATTCGCCAGGCCATCGGCAAGTTGGGCGACCTCGACTACGCAACGCGCATGGGCGCCGGCCGCACCATTCGCCGCGCCGCACCGGCCCAGGCCGTGACCGCGCTGCTGCAGACGGTGGCCGAGCACGCCGACGGCTATATCCGATACAAAGCGTTGACGCTGCTGACCGGCTTCAGCGATCCGCGCACGGTGGATGCCATGCGCGAGGCCATGGTGTCGCCGAACGATCGCCTGCGCGAAGTAGCCTTTGCCTACTTCGAGCAGTTTCCCGAGCCGCCGCTCGCCGCGAGGATGCTGACCGCGCTCGACAAGGAACAAGGCGAGTTCGTCCGCCCGGCGCTCATTCGCGCGCTGGCCGCCATTCACCGGGAGCCAAAGGTCAGTGATGCCTTGATTCGCGACGCTGGCCGCGGCGTCGATTTCTTTCGCAGCACGGTGATCGAGGCGCTTGGCGACTACAAGGTCGCGATTTCGGTTCCAAAGATTATCGAGATCGCCAAGATCGACGGCCCGTTGCAGGACGATGCGGCGACGGCGCTGGGGAAGATTGGCGACAAGAGCTCGCTTGCCACGCTGGCGGAGTTGCAGCGCACCGCACTCAAGGAGAACCAGCCGGCGATTGCCGCCGCGATCTGCCTGATGGGCACCAACTGCTCGTCGCATATCGGCTATCTCGAGAAGACACTCGCATATGCCGATACCTATCCCGGTTACCAGGACCTGCTGCGTGGCGCCGCGGCCGGTCTTGGCAACATTGCCAGGCAAGGCAACGAAGTGGCTCTCGGCATCCTCTTCCGCGTCGGCATTCCGTCGCAGGATCCGGTGCGCGCGCCGGTGACACTGGCCTTGGGTCTGGTCGCTCTTCGCAACACGCCGCTGATGCTCAAGGCGCTCGAGTCACACCCCGACCAGGCCGGCGCTGTCGGTATTTTGGCCGAGGCCTTCGACATGCTCGAAGAGGACCTCGAGGAGGAGCGCTTCTTCGTCGCCGTGCGCCGCACCTACTGGGCCGCCGCCGATGGCTCGGCGACCCGCCGGTTGTGCGAGTTGCTGATCAACAAACTGGATTTCTGATGGACTACAAATCGGCTGGCGTCGACATTGAGGCAGGCAACGAAACGGTCCGCCGCATCAAGCGACTGGCACAATCGACCTTCACGCCCGGCGTGCTGTCGGAAATCGGCTCGTTCGGCGGCTTGTTCAAGCTCGATACTTCGGGGATGGCCGAGCCGGTGTTGGTGTCGAGCGCCGACGGTGTCGGCACCAAGCTCAAGGTCGCGTTCATGGCGAACGAGCACCGCACCATCGGCGTCGATCTCGTCAACCACTGCGTCAACGACATCCTCGTGCAGGGCGCGGTGCCGCTGTTTTTTCTTGATTACCTGGCGACTGGCAAGTTGTCGCCCGATGTGGCCGAGCAGATCGTCCAGGGCCTGGCGCGGGCGTGCCAGGACAACGGCTGCGCGCTGCTCGGCGGCGAGACGGCGGAGATGCCCGGCTTCTACCACGACGGCGAATACGATGTCGCCGGCTTCATTGTCGGCGTTGTCGATCGGCCGCGTCTGATCGACGGCAAGTCGATTGGCGAGGGTGATGTTCTGCTCGGTCTGCCGTCGGCGGGCCTTCACACCAACGGCTACTCGCTCGCGCGCTCGATTGCGTTCGAGCAGCTGAAGCTCACGGTCGACAGCCATGTGCCTGACCTGGGCGAGACCGTCGGCCAGGCATTGCTAAGACCGCACCGCTCGTACCTGCCGGTGATCAAGCCGCTGCTCCGCAAGGGCCTGATTAAAGGCATGGCCCACATTACCGGTGGCGGAATCACCGACAACCTGCCTCGCGTGTTGCCTCCCGGCACGGCCGCCCGCGTCAACCGCACCTCGTGGCGCGTGCCGGCGATCTTCCGCTGGCTCGGTGAGTCCGGCCGTGTCCCCGAATACGATCTCCGCCGTGCCCTCAACATGGGCATCGGCATGATTCTCGTGGTGGCCAAGGAGAGCGTCGACGCTGTCCGCCAGGACTTGCTCAATGCCGGCGAAGCCAACAGCCTCGTGATTGGCGAGATCATCGCCGGTGAACCCAGCGTCGAATACGTGTAGCATCTGCGGATGAAGCGCCGAGTTTTGCTGCAGTGGCTGGTGTCTGGGGCGGCTGCGTTACCGCTGCTGCGAGTCGATCTCCAGGCGGATGAACTGAGCGCGGGGCACGTCTTCGTGCTGCGCGACGTCGCCTCCACGGTCTTGCCGTCGGCCATCGGCGCCAAGGGCCAGAACGAAGCCGTCGACAACTTCCTGCGCTGGCTGCGGGATTACAAGGAAGGCGTCCCGTTAGCGCACGGCTACGGCGAGCCGCGCCTGGTGCGGACAGGACCGTCGCCGGCGCCCGGCTACGGCACACAGCTTACCGCTCTGCAACAGGCGGCCTCCGATCGTGGCGGACGCTTTGGGGTGCTGACGCTTGGTGACCGCCGAACCATTCTCGATGCTGCCTTCAAGACGGCTGGGATCCAGAACCTGCCGGGCCGTCCCGACGGCAAGCACGTGGTAGCGGACCTGATGGCCCACTATTTCCGCGGCAGCGCGGCCAACGACCTCTGTTACAACGCGCGCATCGGCCGGAACACCTATCGCGCCATTCGTGTGACCACGGTGCGGCCGCTACCGTTAAACGGAGGGCGCGGGCTTTAGCCCTCGCGAACTCATGCCTGTTCACGAGTCTGACATTTGCGTGATTGGCGGCGGGATCACGGCGGCGATGCTGGTCGCGCGGCTGACTGAGCTCAAGCCTGCTTTGCGCATCACGGTCGTGGAGGCTGGCCGCTCGATCTTCGATCGCGAGAACCGCGGCCAGTATCATCGCCGCGCGCTCGAGTACGGCGAGCACCCCTGGCACGACGACTTCATTGCCGACCAGCAGGCCAAGGGCATGATCTCCATGACCATGGCAGTTGGCGGCCAGGCGCTGCACTGGGGCGGAGCTTGCAATCGTTTCTCGGAAGAGGACCTTCGGCTCAAGTCGCTTTACGGCCTGGCGGATGACTGGCCCATCACGTGGACCGAGCTCGAGCGCTACTACGTCGAAGCGGAGCGGCGGCTGAACGTCGCGGGCGAGACCAGCCCGTACCCCGAGGACCGGCGCTCTGCGCCCTACCCCCAGCCGGCCATGCCTCTGTCGTACAACCTGCAGGTGCTGCGGAAGTGGGCCGAGCAGAGCGGCATGAAGTTTTCGCCGCTGCCCC
>JANMUX010000459.1:0-24643 GCA_031392125.1 Acidobacteriota bacterium
TGTGGATCTTGCGGCCCTCACCGGGACATCGTCGACGTTCTGGATGAACCTGCAGCAGCGCTATGACCTCTGGCACGCAGAGCGCCAGCGCGAGCGGCGCGGCGCACCGAAGATCCGGCCGATGAAGAAGACAGCCTGACCGAATATGGCCACTCCATCCTCCTTTAGGGCGGGCGAGGTGGAATGACGCTTGGTTTCGAATCGGGTGGCCGTTTTCCAAAGAAGTATCAAGCGGGTGATGCACCAGCTAGCGTCTTGCGCTTGGTTGACGAACTGCTCCCGCAACTTGTCGAGGGCAACCATCCTGCGCTTGTAGCTTTACGACTGCAAGTGCCGCAAGTCCGGATCAGCGAGGTCGAGCTGACCGGCTGTGGTTTCTACGTCGACTTTGAGTTGCCAACGGATGTGCCACCAGCAGAGCCGACGATATCGACAACGGATCAGCAAGGTGAGCGAATTGCGATTTCGATATTCGGAAATCGAGCAACAGCTTGTCGAGGCATTGCCGGAACTGCGGCCCGCTGCTGATTTCTATTGGCAAACCGAGGGAAAGCAGGGTCAGGACTGCGGGGCATATATCTTTTTCGAGGATCTGTTTGGTTCGTATGTCAAGGTATTGCTTTGGTTGCCGGCAAGCCCGCGGCGCCTCCAATTTTCCTCAGTAGATCGATTCGGTTCGCCTCTCGTTGGGGCGAACTTGCGGCAATTGTCCCTTTTCTGTCCCAACAGAACCCGCGACATCACGAAACCTTCGATGACGGCGGCCAGGGCGTCGTCCCGGTCATAGGTGCTCCGGAGGCACCTTCAAGGCGACCGTTGCCGTTCTGCCGTCTGCTGGCAGGTCGCCCACCTCGACCCGCCCATCAATGGTTCGGAGAACGAGGTCTGCGATCATGTCGCTGCTCGGTGCGCCCTGCGCCAGTGACCCTTCCACGTTGTCAGCTTCGTTAGCAGAGATGCGTTTCGCACCCCGAACCGGATTGTTCGATAGAGCTGATACGTCATTTCGCTCGTGATGCTTGGGCACTTCTGCGCGTTCACGGAGGACAGCTGGTGGCGAGAAAGAAGATGGTGACTGAATCCTGGACATCCGCTCGCTCAGGGAGCGACATGGAGGTGAAAGATTTTGCTGACCACGATCCACTTGCCTTCGATCTTCAGCAGATGGAAGAAATCAGTGAAGCAGAGCCCGGAGACATCGTTGGCGTCAATGCGGGCGCTGGCGGCAGTGCCGACGATCTCGATGCGGACGATGGCGGCCTGAGCTTCGGGCGACGGTCGGAAACCTCGGTCGACTCCGTCGAACAGATTCTGGATTGCACCGCCTGCCAGCTTTCCGTCAGCTCCGACGCTGAACATGGTCGCCTGTTCGCTGAAGGCCGGCTTCATGATGCTGCTCTTGGCCTGCTTACAGCCATCGGCGTACTTGTTCAACACCGCCACGATAGCGTTGTATTCTTCGACGTAAGTAGGTTTACTCATCGATTCTCTCCTGACTGATATTAGGGAATCGTTGATCGCGTCTGCAACAACAGGAATGCTTCGGCCGATCCTATTCCTCGTCGAGCAGGACGAGTGGTGCCAACTGGCGAATCTTAGGGTTCCAGAACACCGGCATCCACGTGGGATTTCGGCCTCCGTCTCGCTTCACTAAGGCGTTTGCGATCAGCGGCTTTGTCCATCCAGATGTCCCACGTGACGTCGCCTGCCGCTTCATCGTCAATTGCCTGGCCGTTCTGTTTCAGCAGCAGCTTGATCTGCCCGTGGTGATAGCCCTCGTGCCAGATGAAGTGCTGCAGCATCAGGATGGGATGGTCGTAGTGCCGATCCATCGCGCGTGCTGAAGAGAGACGGGAGCGAACCGCCTCGCGGACCGCGGCGCAGCTCTCGTTGAGCTTTTGCGCCAGCCGATCGCGGTCGCGCTCGACCGCCCATTCGCCCTTCGGCTCGACGGGCACAATCTCGGGCGCGTCCTCGAATACGAAGACGAGCCGGCAATAGTGCATGTGAGTAAAAAGTTCGCCAAGCGTATGGCTCGTCGCGGTTCCGCGAAGGTCCATCAGCTGGGCGGGGACTAGCCGTAACAGGTTGATCAGGATCGTATTGTTGCGATCCCACGAATCGAGGATCGCCTCGAGCAACTCATTACGCGTGTCGGACATCACGGCGACATTATTCCCCAGATCGGTGTCGACGTCGGAGGATGAGCCGGCTTCGCCCGTGGCCAGCTGGCGCCTTGCAGTCGACCGTTTCTTCAGTAGAATCCGAGTGCATGCCCATGAGCCACATTCACCGTGCCGCAGTGCTGTCGATCATCGTTACCGCGTTCATCTTGAGACCAGCGCTCGCTGTAGGTCAGGCAGGCGCGCAGCCGGTGCAATACCGATCACCCGAGGGCGTGGAGTATCGCTCGCTGCCCGATACCGACGCCGTCAAGACCGCGCGAGCCGCTCTCGAGGCCAAGCCGAAGGACATTAATCTCATAGTCGACCTCGGCGTAGCTCAGTCCGGTGCGCGGCAGTTTCGCGAAGCGATCGCGACGTTCACCCGCGGGCTTGAGATCGAACCGAACAATGCACTGCTCCTGCGATGGCGCGGGCATCGATATCTTTCCGTGCGTGAATTCGACCGCGCGTTCGCCGACCTCGCGCGTGGCGCCGCAATCGACAGCACGATCTACGGAAACTGGTACCACCTCGGTGTCGTCCAGTACCTGCGCGGAGACTTCGCCGATGCCGCCGCCTCGTTCGCCAAGGCCCAGCCGATCGCACCCGATGCCGGCGAACTGGCGGGTTCGACCGACTGGTTATGGATGTCGCTCAGCCGAGCCGGGCGGGGCGCGGAAGCAAAGGCCATGCTCGACCGTCGGCCGGAGAAGCCGGTGACCAACGCGTACACGCGGCGCCTGCAGCTCTATCGTGGCGAGATCGGTCCGGAAGCCGTGATCACTCCTGCGGATACCGACGAAGTGCAGATCGCGACGCTCGCCTACGGCCTTGGAAATTGGTATCTCGTGCGGGGCGATAAGGAGCAGGCGCGCAAGTCGTTCGAGCGCTCGGTGCAAGCATCGGGCGGTTGGCCCGGGTTCGGATTTATCGTGTCGGAGGTGGAACTCCGGCGGCTTCGCTGATTAATTGACGAACTAGAGCGCTCGTCCTCACGCGCGAATACGAGCCCATGTTCGGGATCGGTGTCTTCGGAACAGGCACCGGTGTGGCAAACGCTATCTGAAGGAGAGTTCATGACGCTGAAGGACTGTTTTGTCGCTGAGTTGGAACGTGAAGTCGAGCGTTCGCGCCGCGCGCTGCAAAACCTGCCCGACGGCCAGGGTGAGTGGAAGCCCCACGACAAGTCGATGAAGTTCCAGTACCTCGCCGGGATGGTGGCGACCATTCCACATTGGATCGCGGCGCAGGTCACCAAGGACTGGCTCGACATCGCGCCGGCCGACGGGCAATCGTCCATCAAGCTGCCAGAAGGGTTCTCGGCCGCGGAGTGTGTGAAAGCGCTGGACGAATCCGCCGAGGCGGGTCGGAAAGCGTTGCGCGACACCACCGACGCGCATCTCGCGACCAACTGGCAGCTCAAGGTGAAAGGGGCCGTCGTCCAGGAAGGCCCGCGCCACGAGCTGATCCAGGACTCGTTCAATCACTGGGCCCACCATCGCGGCCAGATGACCGTCTATTTGCGGCTGACCGGAGCCAAGGTGCCATCGCTCTACGGTCCCTCGGCGGACGAGCAGGGCTTCAGCTAGACTAGCCCCGCCGGCCGAACTGACGGCCGACAGGCATTGGAGGACTGATGCGGATTCCACTCGCTCGCACCCTGGCTATTGGCGCAGTGGCGCTCGCCTTCGCTGCCGGAATCGCCGGGGCGCAAGCGCCCGCGGTTGCCGGGCAACCAGCGGCTCCGGCCGCCAGCGTCGTTGTCGACAACCCCACCTACATCACGATTCCACTAGAGATTGCCGTCGACCGGCCCGCGGCAGAAGTGTGGAAGCGCATTGGCAAGTACTGCGACATCGCCGAGTGGCTGCAGATTCCGGCCGGCTGCAAGATGCTGTCGGGAGTCGAAGGGGATGTCGGCTCAGTGCGGTCGGTCGCCAACGAGGTTCTCGTGGGCAAGACCGAGCTGTCGTACACCTACACGCAGACCGTGCGCGCGGGCAGGCCCTACAACCTCTATCACGGCACGCTCGAGGCCCGGCCCGTCACCGACAAGACCTCGAAAATCGTCTACACGCTGATGTACGACAACTCGATGCTGGCCGATGACGCCGCCCGGGAGAAAGATAAGGCCTCTCGCACGGCCACCTTTCAGCGCGCGATGGTCAACATGAAGACCCTCGCCGAAGGCGGCAAGCTGGCGCCTCGCTGATCCGATCACCGAAGTTCCATGCGGTGCAGTTTGGCGATCTTCTCGGCGACTTGGCCGTCCAGCTTTGCTTTGCCTGAAAAGTGCGGCCACTGCGCGATCGCCGCGCGTACTTCCTCGAGCAGCGCATCCGCCCGGCCGCGCTTGAGGCCAGCGCGCTTCGCCACCGCCCGGACATCGGCCATCTGAAATCCATCGCGCTTGCCATTCACCGTCATCTGGTGCGTCGCCGTCCAGTCGCCTGACGGGTTGTAGCTGTAGGTGACGTCGAAGGCGGGCGCCAGCGACCACCGCCCGCCGCGATCCATCAGGAACGCAATGTTCTTGACGTGGTCGTCCTGGTTGCGCGCGACGATGTTGAAGAGCATGCGGCGGAACTGTTCCTCGAGTGCGGCCATCGGCAGATCGAGTTGGCGGATTGCCAACAGGGCCTGTTCATACGAGTAGGCGCCTGGCTGGTTGTAGTCGAAGTGGGCGAGAGCGCCGAGCGACTGCATGTGCAGCTTGCCGCCGTCCGGCAGGCGATCGAAGCGCCGCGTCATGAAGTGGCGGCGGCCGTGCTCCTCGAGCAGGCGGCACTCGCTCATGGTGATGCCGGCGGCGCGAGCCATCAGCGAGTAGGCGTACTCGATGGCGCCATATCCCTGCGGATCGTCCAGCTCCTTGTCCTTGTTACCGGCCACGCCGTCGAACTTCAGCAGCCAGTAGCTGAAGCCAGCACCCGCGGCGATCTGTCCGGACCGCACTTCGTTGGTCTTGCGATTCCAGGCGATCACCGCCTTGGCTCGAGCACCACCTGCCGAAGTGCCCACTTTCAGGATGTCGGCCAGCGCTTTCTTGCGGCCGGCCACCGATAGCCGGCCCTTGAGGTTGCGCCGCTCACCGAGGATGTCCGATGCCAGTGTGACCAGCGCGTCAATGTCAATCCTGGTCGCCTTGCGGGGCTTCGGGCCGAGGACAGGTGCGAACTCCAGTGCGCCCATGCCGCGGGCGCCGGTGTAGCAAAGGCGTTCGATCGGACTGAAACTCTCGGGTGTGCGGCCAGAGGTCGCCAACCAGGCGTCGATCAGCGCGTTGCCGAAGCGGTCGGGCAGTGAATCGGCAAGCAGCCCCGGCAGGCCATGAAAGGTACGGCGGGGCAGTTCCGGAAACTCGTAGACCCGGCGGCCGAGCGGCAGCATTAACGGCGCGACCTGAATTCCGCTCTCCGAGAAGTCGGCCGTGTACTCAAAGGCGGCATGGCCGGCGCCATCGTCCATCGATACAGCGCCAATCGTCCGTCCCCAGAGGCGGACTTCAGCGATCATTTGCCGTCACCCCAGGTCCACTTGCGCGGTCGCTCCACGGCCGGCTGACGGGGAGTCGAGGCGCGCTTGCGTGCGCGGCCGGCGAGCTTCAACTGTTCGACCGGTCCAGGCCCGGCGGACGGGATGAACGCCTCGAAGCGTTCGAGCAGACCGAGCACGCGGCAGACTCGGACCAGGCCCGACAAGCGCGCGGCGACTTCTCCTGATTCAAGGCGCTCGACGGTGCGCTTTGAAACGCCGGCTTCTTCTGCCAGCCCGCCCTGCGTCAGGTTCTGCGCCAGGCGACGGGCGGCCAGGCGCCCGCCAAGCTCGGTCAGGACCGCTTCGTCTGTCAGCTGCCTAGTGAACTTCATAATTCGCCATATAAGGCGAACTATAGCACATTAGGTGTTTAAATCGTCATGTATGACGAGTTGTATGCCCCGCGAAGCCTCAAGCAGGACGTGGCCGTTCGCCTTGCGCCCGGCCAGTCACTTCCGCGATGGTGACGACCAGCTCGATTGGTTCCACCGGCTTGGTCAGGTGCGTCCGGAAACCCGCCAGCAACGCCCGCTCGGCATCTTCGGCACGCGCGAACGCCGTCAGCGCGATGGCGGTCACGTTCCCGCCGTTCGCCGAGCCCAGCTGTCGCACTCGCCGAAGCAATTCGTAGCCATCGACGTCTGCCATCCCGATGTCGCTGACGAGCACGTCCGGTTTGTGGCTGCGGATCACGTCCAGGGCCTCGGCCGCCGAACCGGCCATGTGCACGGTCATCTGGCAGTCTTCGAGCACCCGCCTGACCAACTCGCGCCCATCCAGTTCATCGTCGACGACCACGGCCGTCAGCCCGGCGAAACTTGCCGTCCGCCATTCGACGGGGACGCCGCGCGCCGGCTTGAATGGCGACAGTCCGCTGGCGACCGGCTGGAGCACCGCGGTCTCGAGCGGCAGGCTGACGACCACCGTCGTCCCGCGGTCGTGCCCGGCACTATGCACGTGCACGGTGCCCCCGTGCAGTTCGCCCAGTTGCTTGACGCTGGCGAGGCCGAGACCGAGGCCGCCGATGCGCCGGTTGCTGGCCGCGTCGCCTTGGCGGAATCGGCTGAAGACGTGCGGCAGGAAGTCGGGCCGAATCCCCTGGCCGGTGTCGATGACCGAGAACTCGGCCTGCGGCCCGCTGCGCCTCAGCGTGACGGTCACGGTGCCGCCACCTGGCGTGAACTTGATCGCATTCGACAGCAGGTTCCACACGACCTGTTGCAGTCGCTGCGGATCGCCCGAGACCGGCCCGCCATCGGCATCGAGCGCCGTCTCGATGCGAATTCCCTTGGCGGCTGCCGCCGGCAGCACCGTTTCAATCGCCGCTTCGATGAACGACGCCGGGTAAATCGCTTGCACCTCCAATCGCAAGGTGCCTGAAATTACCCGGCTCATGTCGAGCAGGTCATCGACCAGCCGCGCCTGGGCCCGCGCATTCCGCTCGATTCGCTCGAGGCCCGCCGTCAACTCCTCGCCTTGCAACGGCCGCATCATCAACACCTGGACCCACCCGAGAATGGCATTGAGCGGCGTGCGCAGTTCGTGTGACAAGGTGGCCAGGAACTCGTCCTTGATTCGGCCGGTCTGTTCGAACGCAATCCGCGCCGCCCGCTCGGCCTCGAGCAGCGCCTCTTTCCGGGTCTCGAGCTCCTTTTGCTCCTGGATGTCGGTGCAGGTGCCAAACCAGCGTGTGACGGCGCCATCGGCCGCGCGAACGGGCAAGGCGCGGACGAGAAACCAGCGGTACTGCTGATCGGCCCGCCTCACACGAAATTCTCGCTGGTAGTGAGTCCCGGTTTCAATCGACAGAGTCCAGGCGGCAACGGTGGCGGGGAGGTCGTCGGGATGAATGTACCGGTCCCATCGTGCCTCGTCCGCAGCGTCGGGCGCGACGTTGATGTATTCGAACCAGCGGCGGTTGTAGTAGTCCAACGTGCCGTCAGGGCGCGCGGCCCACACGATCTGCGGCAGGGTGTCTGCCAGCTGCTGCAGCTGGGCCTCGTTGGTCGAGAGTGTGTGCTGATCGGCCAGTGCCGGGTGCCCCGGCGTCACCACCATGGTGGCCATGACGATCGCCGCGAGCCGTTGCAGCTCGCCTATCGGAACCGACACGCCCGCGCGTTCGATCAGGTTGAGCACGACGCCGATCAGCAGCCCGTTCGCCTGCGCCTCTGGCACCGTCCTGGCTCGATGGTCCGGCACCGTAGTGCCCGGCGCGGCCCGAAGAGCCGTGACGAGGTGAGCGATGACCGCTGCTGCTTGCGCTAGGTCCGAAGCGGGGCCATGATGCCCAGCATCAGCGGCGGCTTTCGTCCATTGCTCGGCCACCAAAGCGGACTGCGATTCGATCAACTCGCTCAGGACGCCCATAGACTCGTAGAGTGTAGCCATTAACGCCCAGCGAGTTAGCGAGAACGTGCGGAATGCCGCGGCTAGCCGTTCAGGGTCTTCATGCCGGCCTCGGTGTAACGCGTCCCCGACGCCACCCCCTGCGGAAATAACGCGTCAATCTCCCCCAACTCGTCGTCGCTCATGGCAATGACAGCTGCTGCGGCGTTTTCTTCGAGTCGTTCTCGGCGCTTCGACCCAGGAATCGCCGTCACGTCGTCGCCCTGCCGCAGCACCCAGGCGAGCGCAAGCTGGGCGGGCGTGCAGCCTTTGCGCTTGGCGATCGCGGCGACCTTCGCGACCAGTTCAAGATTGCGCGTGAAGTTGTCACCCTGGAACCGCGGATTGTTGTGCCGCCAGTCGTCGGCAGGCAAATCCGTTGGCGACTGGAATCGCCCGGTGAGGAAGCCGCGTCCGAGCGGGCTGTAAGCGACGAACCCGATCCCCAGCTCGCGGCACGTCGGCAAGATCTCACTCTCGGGATCGCGCGTCCACAGCGAGTATTCCGTCTGTAGCGCCGCGATCGGATGCACCGCGTGCGCGCGCCGGATGGTGGCCGGACTGGCCTCCGACAATCCCAGATGAAGAACTTTTCCCTGGCTCACCAAGGCTGCCATCGCGCCGACGGTGTCTTCGATCGGCACCTTGGGGTCAACCCGGTGCTGGTAATACAGATCGATGACATCTATTCCCAGCCGCTGCAGTGATGCGTCGCACGAGGCCTGCACGTATTCAGGCGAGCCATTCACGCCCAAAAACGAGCCGTCGTCCGCTCGCATGTTCCCGAACATGGTGGCGACCACGACCCGGTCGCGACGGTCGGTAATGGCGCGGCCGAGCAACCGCTCGTTCTCGAACGGGCCATACATGTCGGCGGTGTCGAAGAAGGTCACGCCGAGCTCGATGGCGCGATGAATGGTGGCGATCGACTCGTTGTCGTCGCGTCCGGCATAAAACTCCGACATTCCCATACAGCCGAGGCCGAGGGCGGAAACCGAGAGGCCGCTACGGCCCAGCTGACGTTGTTCCATGAAACTGACTTTGTGGTGTTGCTTTGGGAAATGCAAGCGCACTGAAGACGGCTGAGCGAGCTGGATGCTGACTCGGCTGTTGGCATCGAAGATGCAATGGTGAAGGATCAGGAGAGTGCCATGAGCATTATTGTTCTGCTGATTATTCTGTTGCTGGTGTTTGGCGGCGGTGGCTTTTACCTCGGCGGGCCGGCAATCGGCGGCAGCCTGGGCGCCATCATCCTGGTGATTTTGATCATCATGCTGGTGTCGGGCAAGCGTCTATAGCGAACGGGCCCTGTCGGGGCCGCGCACTGGGTAGGATGTGGACGCCACATCCTTCCAATTGCCACTTTGCATGGGTGTGTTGGCTGGAATCTGAGAAGATCGGCCGACAATATGACCCTAGGTGTTCGCAAAGCCGCTCAGCGGATTCTGCTTGTGGTGTGCATGCTCAGCATGCACACCGTCGTTGCCGCACAAACACTCGATCTCGACTCTGCGACCGTCGCCGACCTGAACGCTGCCTTCGACGCGGGCACACTGACGTCCGAGAAGCTGGTGCAACTGAGCCTGGCTCGGATCGAAGCTTACGATCGCAAGGGCCCCGCACTTAGAGCCGTCATCACGATCAACCCGAAGGCGATCGAAGTGGCTCGTGCTCTCGATGCGGAGCGCAAGACGAAGGGCAGGCGCTCACCCCTCCACGGTATTCCCGTCGTTCTCAAAGACAACTTCGACACGTTCGACCTGCAGACCACCGGCGGTTCGATCCTGCTCGAAGGCTCCATTCCGGCCGACGATGCGTTCGTCGTGAAGAAGCTGAGGGCCGCCGGCGCTGTCATCCTGGCGAAGGTGAACATGTCGGAGTTTGCGTCGGGCGGCGCGCGCAGCTCCATGATCGGGCAGTCGCGAAATCCACACGATCTCGACCGCACGCCCTCGGGCTCTTCAGGCGGAACCGGCGTCGCTGTCGCGGCGGGCTATGCGACCATCGGACTCGGCACCGACACCGGCGGCTCCATTCGCGGACCGGCATCCTCCAACGGCATCGCCGCCCTCAAGCCGACCATGGGGCTGCTGAGCCGCGACGGCATTATTCCACTGGCGCTGTCGTTCGATACCGGCGGACCCATGGCCCGCAGCGTCTACGACGTGGCGGTCGCGCTTGGCGTAATGACCGGTGTCGATGCCGCAGACCCGGCGACAAAGCTGAGCGAAGGCAAGTCCGAAACCGACTACACAAAATACCTGAAGCCCGATGCGCTGAACGGTGCGCGCATCGGCGTGGCTCGCGACTTTATGGGCGCCGACGGGGAAGTGGACTGGCTGATGGAGGCGGCAATCGCCGCGATGCGCAAGGCCGGTGCGACGGTCGTTGATGTGCGATTCCCGAAATGGCTGCTCGATGCCAAGGGCGAGTTCTACACCGCCATTCGCTATCCCGAGTTCCCTGTGCAGCTGGCCGCCTACCTGAAGACGCTCGGTCCGAGCTATCCGAAGAATTTGCAGGAGCTGATCGCGCGTGCGCAGGCCGTGACGTCGCCGCGCCCAGATGGCGCGGGGCCCAATGCCACGCGCTGGTCGATGTTCGCGCGCGAGCTCGGGAGCGGGTCGATGGAAGACTACCCCTATACCTCGGTGCGCGATCACGGCTTGCCATTGGTGCGCCAGATCACGCAGGGTGTGTTTGCAGCGCAGTCGCTTGATGCGGTGGTCTATCCCACGGCAACGCGGCGGCCAGATCTGCTGGCCGCGCCGCCGGAAACGCCGGGTGGTGGCGCCTCGTCGGCGACCAACATCGCAAACCTGACGGGCTTTCCGGATCTGATCGTGCCGGCCGGATTCACCGCCGATGGGCTGCCGGTAGGGATTTCGTTCCTCGGGCCGGCCTTCAGTGATGGGAAATTGCTTGGTCTGGGATACAGCTTCGAACAGGCGACCCGCGCGCGCCGGCGGCCGGTGCATGCCCCGGCGCTGCCTGGGGAATCAATGCCGCCGCGGTAGGCCTTCGAGGTTCGGCTTGGTCGGCGGCTGCACGAGGATGGCAGCCAGGGCGTGAAGTTTACGAGTGGGGTCGAGCTGCGCGCCGAGGCGGCGCACCATGCCGCGCCACTCGTGATCCTCGGCCGCCTTGCCGGTGATCGGCCGCGCGAGAATGGGGCGTTGGCAGACAGCCGCCGCCCAATCATTCCGCGGCTCGCCGGTCGCGTCGATGGCCACGACCTCGAACGCCGGACCATCCTTGTAGATCGCCACGATCCCCTCGCCGCGTTCCTCGCCAATGGTGATCTGGAAGCGCACCGCGCGGCCTATGGGGCTCTCTTCGTAGTGAGCGAAGATGCCCTCCACGAGTGGATGACCGGAAGCAAAAAAGTCGATCGCCTCGTTTTCTACGGCTTCCTCGCGATCGAAGGTGCCGACGAAGGTCGAGCCACCGGGGACGCCAGGTAACCCATCGACTAGCGCATTGTTCGCCAGTTCGATCGAGAACACGCGGTGGCCGCGCGGATGGGCAATCGAGAAGCCCAGGCCGATTGATGCGGTGACCACCACTTCCTGGTTCAGCTCGTCGAGCTCTGTGGGCACCCGGGCCAGAATGCCGGCCCCCATCTCGGCGCGATAGGGATCGCGATGCAGTTGCTGGTACGCCGCTTCGCGGATGCGGGTACGGGCCGCTTGCGCTTCGGCGATCAGCTCATCGAAACGCGCATCGGTCAGCGAGGCATCCGGATCGAGAGCAATCTCCTCGAGGGCCCCCTCGACATGGGCCAACTGCGGCTCGAGACCGGCAAGCGGCTCGCGGAACAGTCCCAGCGCCTCGAACAGCCGGACGACGTCGCGACCAATGCCGCCAGGTGGACGGAAGTAAACCACCTCCACCGGGATGCGCCGGCCAATGCGATCGAGGCGGCCAATTCGCTGTTCAACCACCGAGGGCTTCCATGGCAGATCGAACAGCACCAGCCGCCGGCAGAACTCGAAGTTCCGGCCCTCGCCGCCGCACTCAGTGGACACCAACAGGCTGGGGCCGTCAGCTTCCCGGAACCGCGCCACTTCGGTATCTCGGCGTGCCGGCGTCAGTTCTTCATGAAACACCCCGCTCGCGAGGTGCGCGCGGTTGCTGAGTGCGGTCCGCACCATCTCGAGCGTCTCGCGATGCGCGACGAACACCAGCGTCTTCTCCTTGGCGTTTCGCCACCGTGGCGCCTGCGATACCAGCCACTCGATGCGCGCATCCGCGGAATCCATCGCCTGGGCCTGTGGGCGCAGCTTCTCTTCGTCGGCGCCAAGCGCGGCACCCAGTGCGGCACCAGAGGCGAGCGCCCGCCGGACACGTTCGACTTTCTCGCGCTCCGCCACGACGTTGGCGGTGGGCGTACTGCGCACCGCCTTCTCGACGGCCTCGCGCAGACGCGTGCTCTTGGGTGTGGCGAAATCAATCGGGAACCCGACCCGTGGCGGCAGGCCGCCAATGTCGGCCCGGCGGGTAGAACTGGTGCAGGCTGGCAGCGGCACGCCGGTCGCGAGGCGCGCCTCGAAGCTGGTGTCTTCCGGAAACTCCTGCGGACGCAGCAACTGCAGCAACCGGAAGAAGCCATGCGCGTCGTCTTCAAGGGGCGTTGCGCTCAACAGCAGGACGTGGCGGCCCTGGGCGGCAATCGGCGCGACGGCCCGCCAGGCCGCCTCACCGGGATGACCAGGCGGCCGGCGCAGGCGCTGCGCCTCGTCCACCACCAGCAGGTCAATGCCCGCCTTCACGGCCTGCTCGGTCAGGTGCGGTCGTGCCATCAACATCTCGAGCGAGATCACCGTGCGGGGATGCAGTTCGAACGGGTTGAAGTCTTCGCCAAAATCCTTCGCCACGTCGCCGAGCCGCTCCGCGTCGAGCAGCGTAAACACCTGGTGATATTTCCGCCAAAGCTCCCCTAACCACTGCACCGTCAGTGAGTCTGGCGCCACGACGAGGCAGCGGGTCACCTTGCCGGCGTGAACGAGCCGGTTGAGGATGAGCGAGGCCTCGATGGTCTTGCCGAGGCCGACCTCGTCGGCCAGCAGCCATCGCACCGGATCCGTGATGCTGGCGCGTTCCGCGACGTGAAGCTGATGAGGGAACAGCCGCACGCGTCCGCCCAGGAACGATCCCAATCCATTGGCCTCGCGCAGGCCCAGCAGGTGCAGGATGTTCATGCGCGTCACGAAGTCGTCAACATCGTCCAGTTCGCCGAGCACGAGGCGTTCAATGAGCGCACCTTCCAGTTCGATCGGCCACAGTGCGTGGGCGGGCTCGGTGCGGCCGTTGGCGAGCGTGAGCGTGCCGTCTGGAAGGCGAGTGGCAATCGCGGTTTCCTCGTCGGTTGCGGTAATGCGCACCGGCCGTCCCGGGCTCAGGTCCACCGGTACGAGCGCGTCGGTGTTGGCGGCAAGCCTGAGGGTGGCGCCGGTGCGGGGAAAGTCGACGACGAGCGCGCGACCCTCGCGGGCGGCGACCCGGCCAATCCCCAGTTCGGGGTTGAAGCGGTGGGTGAGGTAGTCCCCGGTGGTCCAATTGATGGGCGAGTGGTAGGGCGGCAGGCCTACGACGTTACCTCACGCCCGTGGCTCCTGCACAGAACCTTTACAGGAGGCACCGTGGTCCAACCACTACAATTGGCCTGAGGAAGCACGATGACAAAAACAATGATTCTGGTGGTGCCGGTGCTGCTGGTCGTCGCATTGGCGATCGGATGTCGCACCGTCCAGCCAGACGCCGGACACGAAGCCGTTCTCGTACGCAAACCACTGGTGTTTGGCAGCGGGGGAGTGGATGAGACGCCGGTCAAGACCGGCCTGAAGTATGTCGCGTTCACGACCACCGGCATCGACGTCAACATGCAGCCCATGCGCATTGACGTAGAGTTCAGCGACCTGATGACCATGGACGGCGTGCCAATCGACTTTCATGCCGTGTTGACCGTGCAGGTCACCGATAGCGTCAAGCTGGTCCGCGACTTCGGTCAGGACTTCACCGGCGATAAGCCGGGGTTTTGGATGCGCAACCTCGAGCAGCCGTACCGCACGGCCGTGCGGGACGCCGTCAAGGCCCACGGCATGAACGAAATGGCGATTCAGGCGACCGCCGCCGAGGCGGTCGATCGCGTCGTCACCGAGCGCCTGTTGACGATCATCAAGGAGACCGGCGTGCCGGTCCGCGTGCTGGACATGTCGCTTGGCCGGGCGAATCCGCCGGATGCGATCCTGCACCAGCGTGTCGAGACCGCCGCGCAGGAGCAGCGCATCAACACGGAAAAGCAGAAAAAGCTCGCCGAGGATCAACGCAAGATGGCCGAAGAGAGCCGGGCCGCGGCCGACCAGGCCTACAACCAGAAGATGGGCCTGAACTCTGAGCAGTACGTCGCACTGCAGGCCATTCAGATGCAGCGCGAGGTGTGCGGCAAGGGCACCTGCACGTTCCTGTACGGCGGCAACGCGGTGCCGCTGATCAACATGAAATAGGCGCTATCGCGACGCCAGCTGCGCGAGCACCGACTTGCGGATCTTTGCCACCATCGTGAATCGCGGGTCGACGACGTTCGCGACCTCGTACTCGAGCGCCTGGCCCATCAGCAGCGACGCGCCGCGTTCGGACAGCTTGTAGTCCGCCATCAGCCAGCGGTGCATCTCGCTGGTGGCGTGTTGCAAGGCTTCGATCAGCGAGCGCTCGCTGCCAAGCACCATGATGTGCGTCTCGTTCTCGAGGCGAGGCCAGGCGATGGTGGCCTTCTTCACCAGTTGCACCGTGAACTCGACATCCATTGAAGTCTCGAGACCGGTGCCGACCACTTCACCCTCGCCTTGCAGCGCGTGTCCATCGCCAATGAACAGCAGCGCGCCCGGTTCGTTGACCGGCAGCATCACCTTCACGCCGGCGTTCAGTCCGGCATAGTCCATGTTGCCGCCGAAGGCGCCCGGAGTGCTGGTGACGATTGCCTCCTTGCGCGCAGGCGCGACGCCGACACAGCCGAGCATGGGCCGCAGCTTCAGTTCAATGCCGGCCAGGTCAGTGCCGTCGAGGCGCGCGATGCCCCGGGCTTTGTCGAGGAGCCAATTGGCCCGCGGCGCCTGGCGCTCGGTGCGGGCCAGCAGTGCCGATGGATCGACGGTGTAAGGAGCGAGCGCACCACCCGAGTAGGCGGTGGTGCGGTTGATCTCGATCTTCTCGAACGAGACGACCAGCATGTCGCCCACTTCGGCGCCCTCGATGAAGAACGGTCCGGTCTGCGGATTGGGACCTGGCGCGACCGTCTTGCCGTTCCAGTCCGCGCCTCCGGCATCGATCGTCTTGGTGACCACGCGATCGCCTGGCTTGATGCGGAGTGCCGGTGGATGCGCGCCCGAGAACGTGGTGTAGAACCGCTCGGGCATGAAGGTGTGGGTCGTCGGCGCCTGCGCGCCGGCCGCAACCGATGTGAGAGCGATGGCAACCAGGGTAAGCGCGCGGACGGCGGTCATGAGGCCTCCAGGAAAATTGCTGGATGCTAGGATAGTTGAAGTGGACGACGAGATCGATCGGCTCTATCAGCTGCCGCTTGACCAGTTCACGCCTGCACGTAACCTTCTGGCCAAGGCGGCGGGACCGCGGGCCGCCGAGATCAAGGGCCTCGAGAAACCGAATGCGGCGGCGTGGGCGGTCAATCAGTTGTTCTGGCGCGAGCGTGCCATCTACGACGAACTGATTGACGCATCGCAGCAGCTGCGGACCGCTTATCGCGAGCAGTTGGCGGGGCAGTCCCCGGATGTTCGTACTGCGGAGACCACCCACAAGGCGGCCGTGAAACGGTCCACCCAGACGGCGCGCAGCCTGGTCGAGGGCGACGGCAGCAAGGCGTCGGCCGCGGTAATGGACGCGGTTCGCGAGACGCTCGACATTCTTCCCAGTGCGGATCCGCCAGGACGGCTCACGAGACCGCTGAAGCGGACTGGTTTCGAGGCGCTCGAAGGGTTCACGATCTCCGCCAAGCCCAGGCCGGCGCCTACCCGGCTAGAGCCGAAAGCGCCTGGGTCGGCGAAACCGAAGCCGACCGACACCGAGAAACGCGCGAACGAAGCCGCCCTGCGTGAACGCGACATGACGCGTGAGCGCCTGCGGTTTGCCGAAGCCGCCGAGCGCGAGGCCGAGGCCGCACTCGAGCGAGCCAAGCGGGCGGGGGAGCGCGCGCAGCGTACTCTCGAGCGCGTTCAGCGAGAGTTCGACGAAGTGTCTCGAAACGCCAAGGACCTGCAGAAGGAACAGACGAGGGCCCAGTTGGTGTACGACAAGGCGGCGGCCGAACGCCGGCGCCTTGCCGACCGGCTTGCGTAGCTAGGACGGTTTCTTCTCGGCGATCGCCTGCTTGATCAAGTCGACCGTCCGCGCGGCGCGGGCGTCGACAATGGCGCGGGCCCATTCGCGCGAGCGGTTTAAGTTCGAGATGTCGACGCCGTTGATAGTGGCCTTCTTGGCCTTCACGCGTGCTTCCCATCGCACCGAGTTCGGCTCGGTGAGCAGCATGTTCAACGTGATGCCCGGGCTGTCGTGCAGCCCATCGTCAGGCATGCCGTCCTTGGTGACGCCAAGCTGGCGCAGAACGTTGGGCGTGCCCGGAGGGGCCGTGTAGTAACCGGGGATGGTGGCAACGAGGGCGCTACCCGCGAACTGCGCGGTGAGCTTCTCGGCGACCGCCTTCTGGCCGTTCTGATTGCCGCCGCTATCGCCGATCATGATGATGTTCTTGAACCCGTGCATCCTCAGGCTGTGGGCAATGTCGGTGAGCAGGGCCTGAAAAGTCTCTTCTCGCAAGCTGATGGTGCCCGGACTGCGCATGTGTCCACTGGGCGGCTCGATGCGGCCTTCGGGCACATACTCGACAATCGGTGCGCACAGCGCGTTGCCAAGCTTGCGGGCAATCGCCTCGCAGTTGGTCTTGAGCACGTAATTGTGTTTACCCGTGACGAGCCACGGCCCGTTTGGCTCCATGCCGCCGGTCGCGATGATCGCGGTGGTGTTGCCGGCCTTGAGGGAATCGCGGACGTCCATCCATGTCATCTCTTCGATCCATACCGTGTTCGGCAACGGCAGTGGGTTAGGCGCGTCGGCGCAGTTGTATGGGTTATCGCGGCAGTCGCCACCGCCCATTGAGCGTGGGTCGGGCGCGCGTTGCGGCGCTTGCGCCGAGAGCAGCGCAGTCACGAAAGCCAACGTGGCAAGGGCGGTGAGGGCAGTCTTCATCATCATGGTTGTTTCCGAATCGCCTTCTGATCGCGTCCGTTCTGGTGCAACACCAGGTGCGTGACGGCGCCACTGTCAGCGCCGAAAGTAATCTGCGCATCGACGACCTTTAGAAAGAACGCCGTCAGTGATTCCGCGAAAATCTCAATCGGCGGCTGGCCGGTGAGTTGAGCGAACAACTGGCCGCTCTTGTGGGTCACGGTGATGGTGATGCCGGGAGCCAGCTCGTAGACGCCGGCGTACGCGGCTGCCGAAGGCGGCAACGGAATCTCTTTCCGCTCGCCTGGCAGTTGCACCGGATCGCCATGGCCGATGGCTCCGAGCAGCGCCACGAGCTGATCGGGTGCCGGGCCATTGACGTTGCCCAGCACGATGATCGTCAGCTCACTGTCGGGATAGTGTCCCATCGAGGCATTGAAGCCATCGATGCCGCCGTTGTGCCAGACCTGCCGGCGTCCGTTCGGGCTCCGCACAATCACGCCGTAGGCGTAATCGGCCTTGTCAGGTGCCAGCATCTTCTGCAGGGAGGCGGCGGTCAGCAGCTTTCCCCCGAGCAGCGCCCGTTCCCACTTCAACAGGTCGCCGGTGGTGGAATAAAGCGCGCCGGCGGCGTGAGGCACCGTCATGTGGACATACCCGGCGTTGAGGAAACCGCCCGGGCCTGGCAGGTAGCCGCTGGCGCGACGCGGAATGATTCGCGAGTTCGAGTCGTAACCCGAATCTGTCATCGCGAGGGGCGTGAACACATTGGCTTGCACGAACGCTTCGTAGCTACCGCCACTCAGCTTCTCGATCACGTGGCCGAGCACGAGATAGCCCGAGTTGCTGTAGGCCATCTTCTCGCCCGGGGGAAAGTCGAGCGGCTTGTCCCTGAACACGGCGATGGTCTTGTCCACGGTCGTACTGATTCCGCGCAGCGTGGCATATTCCTTCAGCCCCGTGAAGTTCGGAATGCCAGACGTGTGCGTCAGCAAGTGATGGAGGGTGATGCCGTCCCACGCCGCTGGTGCATCGGGCAGGTGCTTCTTGATCAAGTCCGACGTCGCCAACTTGCCACGTTCTTCGAGCAACAGGATTGACGCAGCCGTGAACTGCTTGGTGATCGAGCCGATGCGAAACTTGGTGGCTGGCGCGTTAGGCACGTCCAGTTCGAGACTGGCCGAACCATAGCCTTTGCTCAGGAGGACGGTGTCACCCTTCGCAACGAGCACCGAGCCCATGAACGTGCGGTTCTGAACATGACTCTGGATCACCTGCTCCATGCGCGCCGCATCCTGCGCAAAAGCCGCGGAGGCGATGAACAACAGGACCAAGGCAAGGCGGACTGGCTTCATGCGGCCTCTCAGTGGCAGGAGTATACGCTGCGCGGCGGCAGCTGAGCGACAGGTAGCCACCAGGGGAGAAGAATTTGTCTGGAACGGCCGAGCTTCATTCCCCGTGCAAGTCGCTACACTCGACGTGGGGGAACCATGTGGCTCGGGATAGGTGTGGTGAGCGGTCTGGTGCTGGCGGCGGTGTCGCTATTTCGCTTCGCGCGGCGGCGGCCGCGAGAGCGGCACATTGACGTCGGGGCCGTCAGCGAAAGCTGGCTGGCCGAGCATCGGGGAAAAACGTCGGATTCCTAAAAAGGTGCTGAGGTGCTGGAGCACTCGAGCACCTACTTTCTAACCCCCGAGTACTCGAGCATCTGCTGCGTCAGGTCCATGGGATAGGAAATTGTCACGTCGGTGATTTGCCCATTGGTCATCACCGGCGTCAGCTTGGGCATCACGAAGCCCGAGTAGGACGGCAGGTTCAACTTGTCCACCCGCGCCACGATCTGGTCGCGCAGCTTCGGGTCGAAATGCACGCCGTAAGTGGCGAACAGCTTCTTCGCCGCTGCGTAATCTCCCTCTGACTTGATACGTTGAACCTCGGCGAGCAGCCGGCCCACGCCGTCGCGGAACAGCTTCGGATCCACCATCACCAGATAGGTCTTGCCGTCGCGCGTGCGCTCTTCGATCGCCTTGGTGTTGGCCATCAGCCAGCGGACGATCATCTGCCGGTTGCGCATGTGGTCTTCTTCAATCTGGGTGCCCTCGCGCATGCGCCGCAGCTGGACGATTGCGTTGCGGGTGTAGCCCTCATACTCGGCCCGGACCACTGCGTCATGCTCGGCGGCCGGGATGATGCCCAGTTCGACCATCTTGGGGTCGGCGATGAAATACAGGCCGACCAGGTCGGCGCGGCCCTCTTCGAGCGCCGAGAACTCTTCCTTGATCAACGCCTGTGGATTGGCCTTGCCGTCGGCCTGCTTGCCCGATGCATGTCCGATCACTTCATGCATGTCGGTCGTCAGCTCGCCGCCGATCGTGCCGAACTTGGCTGCGCGCTCCTGCTCCTCGGGCGACCACGTGAACTCACCGCGCATGTTGCCCGGCGTGGAGCGGTCGTAGGCTTCGTTCACGTTCGAGAGCGCGACCGACTTGCTGCCGAATTTCTCGCGAATCGCCTGGTCGTTCGGCAGGTTGATGCCGACCGGTGTGACCGGTCCCGAATCGCCGGTCTCGATCACCACGTCGATCGCGTTGGCGACAATCCCCTGCACGCTGGCCTTGCGATACTTCGCGTCCCACGGCATGCGGTCTTCGAACCACTGCGCGTTGGTTGCCAGTTTCTTGATGCGCTCGGTCTTGGCCTGGTTGACATAGAAGACGAGGCCTTCCCAGCTGCCCTTGACGCCGCGCGGGTCGAGATAGACCTCGATGAAGCCGTTGATGGTGTCGACCGGAGAAACCTTGTCCTGTACCCAGGCGATGTCGTACGCCTCGCGGTCTTTCACCTCACCGGTGCGGTAGAACGTCACCAGGGCATCGAGCGCCTTGGCCATGGGGGGCTCGGCGAACGCCTTGGCCGCTTCGAGGTGCTTCACGATCTCGATGATGTACTTCCCGTAGCGGCCGTCAACGCGATACACCTCTTCCACCAGCGTGCCGTTCTGCTTCACCAGCCGCGAGTTCAGTCCGTACTTTTCTTCGAAGCCCTCGAGGTCGGCCATCGACACGCCGGAGTAGAGGTTGTTGGCGCTTGACTGGAGAATGTCCTTGCCGGCTCCAGGCGTCTTGTTGGTGACGATGGGGTCGACGGTCGGGTCGAAGAACATCGGCTGCAGGCGGCTGACCGCGCTTGCATCCGCGCCGGCCGTGGCGGCAGCGGCCGCGAAGGCTTCGGGCTTGCAAGTCAGCACGAACTTGCGCGCCGTGAGGTTGTTGTACGGACCGTTGTTGATCCAGAACAGCTTGGTGTATCGCTGCACTTCGGCGAGCGTCGTGGCGTCCACACCTTGCGGGCTGGCGACGATGCGTTCGATGATGCCGCGCATTTCGAGCGCGTCCTTGTGCTTCTGATCGATGAAGATGTCGCGGCCTGCCAGGGCCGCCTGGTAGAGGTGCCAGATCAGCGCCTTCTGTTTCAGCGGGAGCGCCGAGAACCCGTCCGCGTATAACTGCACGACCGAGGCATCACCCACGCGCTCGAGCAGGTACTTGCGGTCGGCTGGCGGCGCCGCAGGCGCATCGGCCGGCTTCACTTCCGGGGCCGGGGCCGGCGCCGGGCTTGAACACGCCGGGACGAACGTCAGCAGGACCAGGGCGAGCGCATGGCGGAGGGTCATGCCGCTAGCGTACTGCACCTATGCGGCGGGTCGCTAGCAGCCATAAGAACCGGATATAGTGTGGGGTCGGCACCGCCTTCGCCAAGGCTTCGGCGGTCAGGCACCGGTCCCCGATCCTTCGGATACCGAGGCACAACAAGATTCTTCAGTGAGAGGACATACCATGCGTCTCGTTTACAGTCTCGCGATTGCAGCAGCACTTTGTACGCCCGCGGTCATCGGCGCCCAGGCCCCCGCAGCGCAGGCCCCCAAGCCCATGGCTCCGGCGGCCCAGCCCGACGGCGCCGTTGCGGTGAAGGACGGCGGCATTTTCGCCAAGGGTTGGATGGGCAAGATTGACGCCCAGGAAGAGAAAGCAGGCCAGGTCCTGAACAACTCGCGGCTCGCCGAAAAGGGCGGGACGCTCGAAGTGCGCACCGGCCCCGCGGTCACTTACTGGAACCCCGCCAACAAGGCGACGGGCAACTACACGGTGAAGGCGACGTTTACCGAATCCAACTACATGGGCCTGAACGATCACCCGCATCCCTACGGCATCGTGATCGCCGGCAACGACATGGGCGGCGCGGACCAGAGCTTCGTCTATTGCTCGGCCTACGGCAGCGGCACGTTCATCGTGCGCGGCATGGGCCCGGCACCGTTTGCGGTCAGCGCTCGCAAGCCCGAGCCCAACGCGGCCATCAACAAGGCCGCCGGCAAGGGTTCGGCCGTCAAGCAGGACATCGCCATGGCGGTGACCGCCGACAAGATCGAATGCTCGGTCAATGGCACCGTGGTGGGCAGCTATCCGAAGACCGACGTGGTCGCAGCGGGCAAGTTGAAGTCGACCGACGGCGTCTACGGCATCCG
Organism: Acidobacteriota bacterium; assembly: GCA_031392125.1. Classification (GTDB taxonomy): domain Bacteria; phylum Acidobacteriota; class Vicinamibacteria; order Vicinamibacterales; family UBA2999; genus 12-FULL-67-14b. Next base: position 21,850 of record JANMUX010000459.1, read on the forward strand.
CTTCGCGCACAACACCGAGGCCACCGTCACGGGCTTCGCCATGACCAAGCAGTAGCACGACACCCACCCAAGGATGGAGCGGGGGTTCAACCCGCTCCACCTTTAGTCTTCCCCCCGGACGACTACGTTTCTGATTTCCTCGATATTGCCCCCGCACCGCTAGGCACCGAGTTTGCTCGTCGTTGGGCATGACGCCGAGACTGCTCTTCGGAGTGTTCATCGCGCTGCAGGCGGCCGACGGGTGGCTCACCTATCAAGCCGTCGGGCTGTTCGGTGTCTCGGCTGAAGGCAATCCCATACTTGCTACCTGGATGCACCTCACCGGCCTGGGGCCGGCCCTGCTAGGGGCGAAGCTGCTCGCGATTGGTTGCGGGGGCGTCCTGTACGCGACCGGGGTCTATCCGATCCTCGGCGGACTGACCGCGCTCTACCTGTTCGGCGCGGTAGTCCCGTGGCTGCAGATCTTCACGTCGATCCCGGCATAGTGATGGGCGGCACTCAAGTGCCGCCCTCCTGGCACTAGCGTTTGAGCCTGGAGACGTCGGGGACGTCTTCGCCCAGCGCGGTGGCCAGGTCCATCTGGTGTTCCTGCTCCTGCCGGAGGATTTCGCGAATTTCCTCGCCGATGGCGAACTCACCGAGCGCCTCGCACTGCCGCACCCGCTCGCGGTAGGCGAGGATGGTCTGGTTCTCGTTGTCGAGATCGGCGCGCAGCATCTTCTCGGGATCTTCGGTGATCTTCACCGGCCGGGCAGTCGCGTTCGGCATGGCGCCCAGGTAGTCGATCTGCTTGGCAATGGTGATGGCGTGTGCGAGTTCCTCAGAGGCATGCACCTCGAGTTCCTTGGCAATCGCCATGTACTGCGCGCCCTTGAGTGCCTGCGAATACACCACGTAGGCCAGGATGGCCTGGTACTCGCGAGAAAGATCTTCCTGCAGTCCGGCAATCAGCTGGTCGCGGGTGACTCCCGTCTGCTGGTCGTCTCCCTGGTTGCCTTGCTTATTGCTCTTCTTCGACTTGCCCTTGGTGGCCATGCTTCCTCCAGATGGGCAAGGACCGACCGATAGTGGGCGTGAAGCGTCACAATCGGCCGGTCCCCGCCGGTTACAGCTGGCTAGAGCAAGGCCCGTGCCTCATCCGCGGACGTATTTGTTGAAGTGCGCGATGGTGCGTTCCCAGGCGAGCTTGGCCGCCGCCGCGTCGTAGCGGGGCGTGGTGTCGTTGTTGAACCCGTGTTGCGTGCCGGCATAGATGTAGCCTTCGTACCGGACGTTGTTCGCCTTGAGGGCCGCTTCCCACGCCGGCCAGCCGGCGTTGATGCGCTCGTCGGTGCCCGCGTAGTTGATCAGCATGGCGGCCTTGATCTTGGCCGTGTCTTCGGCCGTCGGCTGTCCGCCATAGAACGGGACGCCGGCCGCCAGGTCGGCGCCGAGCCGAGCCGCCAGCATGCTGACCACACCGCCGCCGTAGCAGAAGCCCACGGCGCCAATCTTGCCGGTGCAATCGGAGCGGGTGCGGATGTAGTTCGCGCAGGCAATGAAGTCTTCGCGCACCTTGGGCTGATCCAACTTGGGGAACAACTCGCGCGCTTTTTCTTCATCGCCCGGATAGCCGCCAAGCGGCGTGAGCGCGTCTGGGGCGATCGCCATGAAGTTGTCGAGGGCCAGACGTCGGGCGATATCTTCAATGTGCGGATTGAGCCCGCGGTTCTCGTGGACGACCACAATCGCCGGCAGCTTGCCCGTGGCATTGGCCGGGCGGCAGACGTACGCCCTGATCTTGCCGTTGCCGTTGGGCGAGGCGACCTCGACCGACTCGGTCTTCAGCCGCTTGTCGTCTTTCGGCACCTGCTGCGCCTCGGCAAACTTCGGGCTGAGGGCGTCGAGCAACATGCCGGCAGTGATGCCGCCGACCGCAAACTTGGTGGCGCGGTCGAGAAAGCCGCGGCGATCAATTGCTCCGTGCACGTACTGATCGAAGATGAGAAGCAATTCCTGATCGAAATCCTGCGCCGTCTTACGTTCCATTGAATCCTCCCAGAGGTAACCGTCTCTCAGCTCGACCAGTCGACGACACCAGTGCGCTCATCCCTTTGGCTGCGGCACGATGCGCAGGTAGGGCTTGGGCGCGCGCCATCCCTCGGGGTAGGTTTTCTTCGCTTCTTCGTCGTTCACCGACCCCAGAATGATCACGTCGTCGCCATCCTTCCAGTTCACCGGCGTGGCGACCTTGTGTTTTGCTGTCAACTGCATTGAATCGATCACGCGCAACACTTCGTCGAAGTTGCGGCCGGTGCTCATCGGGTAGGAGATCAGCAGCTTGATCTTCTTGTCGGGTCCAATCACGTACACGTTGCGGACCGTGGCGTTGTCGGCCGCTGTGCGGCCTTCGGACGTCTCGCCGGCTCCGGCTGGCAGCATGCCGTAGAGCTTGGCAACCTTCAGCTCGGTATCGCCAATCATCGGGTAGTTGGGCGCGGTGCCCTGGGTTTCAGCAATATCCTGCGCCCAGCCCGCGTGCTTTTCGACCGGGTCGATGCTGAGGCCGATGATCTTGACGTTGCGCTTGTCGAACTCCGGCTTGATGCGCGCCATGTAGCCGAGCTCGGTCGTACAGACCGGCGTGAAGTCCTTGGGGTGCGAAAAGATCACGCCCCATGAAGTGCCGAGCCACTCGTGAAAGCGGATCGAACCTTCTGTGGTCTTGGCCTCGAAGTCGGGGGCATCGGTGCCAATCGGCAGCGGTCCACTACTCATGTCGAACATCTCCTGAAAAAGAGAAAGGGCCCGAAGG
>JANMUX010000461.1:0-3178 GCA_031392125.1 Acidobacteriota bacterium
CGCGCCGGCCCTGGGGTCGCCGACGGCCAGCGAGCTGATGCGGCTGGCGGCGCGCAGGTAGCCTTCCATCAGCGTCGCCGAGAAGTTCTGGGTGTCAGCGACGTTGTCGAAGCCGTTGCTGATGGTGTCGGGCGGCAGGAACGCGGTGACGTCGACGTCGAGATCGAACAGGCCGGCCACGGCCCGCGCGTACTCGGCGCGGTTCAAGCGCTGGAACGGGCGGCGGCCAGGATTCGGGTTGAGCGCAGCCGCTTGGTCAAGGCGCGTTTCCATGGAGCCGGCAAACGCTGTCAACACGGCGGCCTCGGGACGCCGCGAGCCCGACGGCGGCATCATGCCGGCGCGCAGCTTGCGAATCATCTTCTCCGCCGTCTCGGCCGACTGCGCGTCGTGGCCGATCTTCGCGGCATCAAAGCCCTGGAGCGACAGGCCCGCAGCGTTGTCCTTGTTGCGATCGTTGTGACAGGAGGCGCAGTACTGCTTGACGAGCGCGGTCTGCGATTGGTGGACGGTGTTGACGTGACCAACGGCCATCGCCGGTCGGCTTGCGCCCGCCGGTTGCTGCGCGGGCTTTGACACAACCGCGCCGGATGCTTGAGGCTCGGCGTACACGCGGAAACCAAGCCCCAGGACGCCAATTGCTAAACCGGCAAAAAAGACGACCGACGAGAGTTTCTTCATACCCGCCTTATCCCCGGCTGCGAGGACGGTTTCAACAGGGCCGTTGTAACACTAACAAGTCGAATTTTCAACGACTTAGCGGCGATTCTTGTCACCACTTGTCACCGTCATGATAGTCTCCCGTTTTGCGAATGGATGATTGGGGTCGGCACCCAAAAATCATTGTTTTGGGCCGCATTTTGTGAAAACCGGTGCCGGCTTCGGGGCCGTGCTCCGGATCTCTCTACAAGGAGGGCGAATGGTCGGGCGGAAAACCATCTCGCGACGAAGGATTTTAGCGGCCGGAACGGCCGGAATCGTCGGCGCAGCACTCCCAATCGCCGGCCAGACCCCAGAACAGGCGGCCCGTCCCAGGGTGCCGGCCGACCCTACCAAGGTGCAAGGGCCGCTCAGCACCGACGTCGGCCACCGCTCCCCTTTTGAGAACCCCAAGCGTGTGTCGCTTGGCGAGCGCCGCACCTCGAGCCTGACCCCGCTGCAGGATCTCGACGGCATCATCACGCCCTCGGACCTTCACTTCGAACGGCATCACGGTGGCGTGCCGGCCATCGATCCCGCGCAGTACTCCCTCCTGATCCACGGCATGGTGGACCGCCCGCTGGTCTTCACGCTCGCGGACCTCCGCCGCTTCCCGGGGCGATCGGTCATCCGCATGATGGAATGCTCCGGCAACGGTGGCCGCGCCTATCGCCGCGAGGGTAACCAGACCGATGTCACTCCGCAGCAAGTCGACGGCCTGACGAGCACCAGCGAGTGGACCGGCGTGCCACTCGCCACGTTACTGCGCGAAGCCGGCGTCTCGCCGAAGGCGAAATGGTTTCTCGCTGAAGGCATGGACGCCGCCGTCATGACGCGCAGCGTCCCCATCGAGAAGGCGTTCGACGATGCGTTGATCGCGTATGGGCAGAACGGCGAGCCGTTGCGGCCCGAGCAGGGGTATCCGGTGCGGTTGTTCCTGCCGGGCGTCGAAGGCAACGCCAGCATCAAGTGGCTGCGCCGCATCGAGCTGGCCGATCAGCCGTTCATGACCCGCGAGGAGACTTCGAAGTACACCGACCCACTGCCCGATGGCACTGCGCGCATCTTCAGCCTCGACATGGATGCCAAGTCGTTGATCACGGAGCCGGCGTTTCCAGACAAGCTCACGGGTCCCGGCTGGTGGGAAGTGCGCGGCATTGCCTGGAGCGGCCGCGGCAAGATTGCCAAGGTGGACGTCAGCGTCGACGGCGGCAAGACGTGGCAGGCAGCCAAACTGGATGAACCCGTGCTGCCCAAATGCCACACGCGCTTCCGCCTGCCATTTGAGTGGAAGGGCGGTGAAACCACGTTGATGAGCCGCGCCACCGACGAGACCGGCTACGCGCAACCCACGCTCGAGGTACTGATGGCCGCGCGTGGGCCGGCCACGGCGTATCACTTCAACCACATCCGCGGCTGGAAGGTGCTGGCCGATGGTGCCGTGAAGTTCGCGGGAGGCGCGTGATGGCTGCGCTGCTCACGCGCCTGGCGTTGGTCGCCGCCGGTACCTGTCTGGCTGCGGCTGGTGCGGTCGCTCAGTCGAAGCCCGCAACCACCAAGCCGTACGGCATCGGCCGCGCGGCGACGCCCGACGAGATCAAGAAGCTGGACATCGACGTGATGCCCGACGGACGCGGCTTGCCCGCGGGCCGCGGCCCCGCGGCAGAGGGCGCCACCATCTACGCGTCCAAGTGCCGTTCGTGTCACGGCGCCAGTGGAGAAGGCGGATCAGCCGAACGACTCGTGGGCCGCGAGTCGGGACCCAACTTCAACTTCGCGATGGATCCGAAACTCGTGAAGACCGTCGGCAACTACTGGCCGTATGCGACGACGCTCTACGATTACACCTATCGCGCCATGCCGTTCATGCAGCCAGGGTCGCTGTCGCCGAACGAGACCTACGCGCTAGTGGCGTATTTGCTCGCGCTCAACAAGATTGTGCCCGACGATGCGGTGATGGATCAGGCGACGCTACCGAAGGTGGTCATGCCTGCGCGCGACAAGTTCGTGATGGACAATCGCCGGGGCGGCAAGGTCGTGAAGTAACCAGCCGCCCCGTCGGGACGCGAAAGTCGAGCTACTGCTTCTGCTGCGAGCCAACTGGCTTCAGCACCGTCAGATCCTGCGAGTCGACCGAGTATTCCGTGAACGGCTGGTACATCTCGTCCCAGCTCTGTTCCGACCAGAACACTTCGAGTTGCGGTCCGGGGTTCCACTTGTTGCGCACCGAGTTGTCGTAGACGCCGATGCCGGTAATCTTGCTGCCGGCCGGAATCTTCAGCGGCTCGGCGAGTTCGTAGTTGAACTGCCAGTTGAAGTCGAACTTCGGCACGTTCAGGATCACCTGCTCGCGGCCGTCGGGATAGGTCACCACCCACTTCAAGCTCTTGCCGCGCAGGTGCATGTGCGGCGACATCGCGTAGAGCGTGATGTCTTCGGTGACCGGCGTGATGCCGGTGAGGTGCCAGTTCTCCACGTA
>JANMUX010000024.1:0-28091 GCA_031392125.1 Acidobacteriota bacterium
ACGGCGACGCCACCGGGCTCCCGTTCGTAATGCCATCGCCCAACATCCCAACCCTCGACAGCGCGATCGTCTATCCGGGCACGGTGTTGTTCGAAGGCACCATGGCCAGCGAGGCGCGCGGTACCACGCGGCCGTTCGAGCTGGTTGGCGCGCCGTGGGTCGAGGCCGAGAAGTTTGCGGCCAGGATGAATGCCCGCCGACTGCCTGGCGTCCACTTCCGGGCCGCGGTATTCGAGCCGACGTTCCAGAAGCACGCGAAGAAGGCGTGCGGGGGCTGCCAGATTCATGTGCTCGATCGCACCGCCTTCAAGCCGGTGCTCACCGGGGTGGCGCTGATCGACGAGATTCGCGCGGCAGGCCCGGCCGACTTCTCGTGGCGGCCGCCACCTTACGAGTACGAACACGACAAGGAGCCGATCGACATTCTCGCCGGCTCGCCTGCGCTGCGTGAGGCGATCGATGCCGGCGTGCGCGCCGAAGAACTGGCCGAGACGTGGGCGATTGAAAGCCGGCCCTTCGAGCAGCTGCGCAAACAGTTCCTGATTTATTCCTGACCATGGCTGCCGGGGGTGTCATTCTCGACGTCGAGCGAACGCTGCTGATTCAGGCGCCACCGGCGCGAGTGCTCTCGGCGTTCTTCGACACCAAGGATCTGGCGAACTGGTGGCAGGTCGTGCGGGCCGTCACCGTGCCCCGCTCGATGGGGCTGTATGCCATCGAGTGGGACTCCACGTTGTTCCATGACGAAGTGCTCGGCCGCCTCGGCGGGATCTTCCACGGCACGATCATCGACTATCGCGCGAACGGCGCCTTCTTCGTCGCCGAAGCGTACTGGCAGCCGCCCGATGGCGATCCGATCGGCCCGATGGCCCTCGAAGTGCACTGCCGGCCCCACGGCAATGGCCGCTGGACCATGCTGACCGTGAGGCAGAGCGGCGAAGGCGAAGGGCCACGCTGGGCACGCTACTTCGAGATCATGGGCCACGGCTGGGACGGCGCACTGCTGGAGATGAAGAACTACATGGACCAGGAAACCGAGCGGAGCAAGCGGTCGTGACGAACTTCAAGACGCTGACACGATTCCTGTTCGGCGCCTTGTTTGTGCTGGCCGGCCTGAATCACTTCCGCAATCCGTCCTTCTATGTCGGCATCATGCCTCCCTACCTTCCGTGGCATCTCGAGCTCGTCTACATCAGCGGCGTCGCCGAGATCGTCCTCGGGATGATGCTGCTCTTCCCGAAATGGACCGTGCTGGCGGCGTGGGGGCTGATCGCCCTGCTGATCGCAATTTTTCCCGCCAACATCCACATGACGATGCACCCCGAGTTGTACCCGTCGATCTCCCAAACCGCGCTGTGGATCCGGTTGCCCATCCAGGGCCTGTTGATCGCCTGGGCGTACTGGTACACGCGCCGATAGCAACCGAAGCGGCGCCTGGTTCCTTGATACAATCCGCGCGTCATGCGCCGATTCCCAATCGTGATCGCCTGTCTCAGCTTGAGCTCCACGCTCGTCGCACAAGACAGCGTCCACTTTCCGCCGGCGGATAAGATTGCCGTCCTCGTCATGCGCGACGTTCCGGCGGTGCAGCTGGCGACAGGCTTCATGGGCCGCACGGTCGTCGGTGCGACCGGATCGTTCTCATTCGCCGAGTTCGAGGATGGCGCGGGTGCGACTCTCCATCACCACACGCGAGAACAGGTGAATGTGGGTATCGAGGGCGTGATGGAAATGGCGCTCGGCACGCACACCGAGCCGCTGCCGGCCGGCGCGGCCGTCATCACGCCGGCCAACGTCAGGCACTCGATCAGGAACCGCAGCGGCGGCAAGCTCATCTCGCTCGAGTTCCACACCATCAGGCGCCCCGATCTCGCGCCACCACGTCCGCGGCCGACGGTGCCGTATCCCGTGAGCCCTGAGCCGGTCACGATTCCAGACGAGCGGAAGCTCGTCGCGCAGTTGGCCACACCCGATCAGGCGAGCGGTGTGGCGAAGACGATCCAGGGTGAAACCTGCACGCTGGCGTGGCGACGCCTGGTTCCCGGAGCCGCCGCCACAGACCTGGCGCCAACCAGGAGCAGTGCGGAGCTGTTCGTCTACGTCGCCAGCGGCGAGGCCGACCTGGTCGCCACCGGCGTGTCGCAACGGGTCAGCGCCGGCACGCTGGTCATCATCCCGGGCCACCACGAGCACGTAACGCTCAAGGCCGCCGGTTCGGCCGATGTCGCGCTGGTCGAGTTTCGCCCCGCCCTCCGCTGAGAATGAGCGATCGCGCCGAGGTCGTGATTGTCGGCGGCGGTGTCATCGGCTGCAGCGCCGCGTGGCACCTGCGGCAAGACGGCTTCAAGGGCCGCATCGTCGTAATCGAACGCGATCCGAGTTACCAGCGGGCCTCGTCGTATCTCGCGATGGGCGGCATTCGCCAGCAGTTCTGCACGCCGGTCACGGTGAGGATGGTGCAGTTCAGCGTCGAGCTGTGGAAGAAGTTCGACCAGACGCTGGGCACGCCGACGCAGCGTCCGCGCGCGTGGTTCCGGCAGCGCGGTTATCTCTTTCTCGCCAACGGCAGAACAGCCACGGCGCTGACCAATCGCTACAGGCAGCAACGTGACGCCGGCGTCGCCGTACGCATGGTCGCCGTGGACGAGCTCCGGCAGATGCTGCCCGACGTGGTCCTGGACGACATCCTGTTCGGGGTGCTGGGCAACGAAGACGGCTACGCAAATCCGCGCGAGGTGCTCGCGGGTTTTCGCGCGGGCGCGGAAATGGCGGGCGCCGAGTTCATCCACGACGAGGTGACGGCCATCGATCATCAGCAGGGCCAGGTCACGGGCGTTCGACTTTCGAGCGGCACGCGCGTGGCCGCACCGGTGGTCGTGAACGCGGCGGGCCCCTGGGCAGGACGCGTCGCCGAACTTGCTGGCTTGAAGGTGCCGGTTGAACCCATGCGCCAGATGCTGTTTCGCTGCACCTTGCCCCGACGCTGGCCGTATCGCTTTCCCATGTTGATCGATCCCGGCGGTGTGCATTGGCGGCACGACGATGCGAGCGAGCCGGGTGGAGCGGACAAGATCATCCTGGCATTCACCAACTGGAGTGAACAGCCGGGCGAGAACTTCGCGGCAGATCAGGGGCGCTGGACCCGGGACTTCTACCCGGCGCTGGTGAACCGCGTGCCGGCACTGCGGGACGTGAGCGCCGTTGAGGGCTGGGCAGGACTCTACGAGATGACGCCGGACCACAACCCGGTGCTCGGTTCGCATCCCGACCTTTCCGGTTTGATCTTCGCGAACGGCTTCAGCGGACACGGGTTGATGATGTCGCCGGCAACCGGCAAGATCGTCAGCGAAATCGTCCGGCTTGGGAGCTCCGAAACCTTCGACATCGGGATCTTCGCGCCCGATCGGTTCGACCGTGGCGCCCTGGTCCACGACGCAGCCACGATCTAGGGCGAGCGCACTTTTTGCGCTCGTGGGGCTCGGCGGCTGCGCCGCCTTCGTGGGGCTGGTCGCTTCGCCACCTGTGGGCTCCACGGCTACGCCCTCTCGTGAGTGGGTTATCCACACGCCCGAAGGGCGCCCTACGAGCGCCGAAGGCGCGAGCCCGACGAGTGGCGAAGCCACGAGCCCCACGAGCGAAGCGAGCCCTACACTCTTCGAATGCGCACGAAGTTCGAGCCCCCGCGATCGAGGTCGGCAGCCGTGTTCACGAACACTAGCGTGGCGTTCTCTGGCGCGCTGGCCCGCCTCACGGCGCCGTCAACGACGCGCGTGATCACATCTTCGATGTCGCCCTGCAGGTCACACACCATCGGCACGACGCCACGCCACAGGCTCAATCGCCGCGCCACTTCTTCGTTGTCGGTGGCAGCCAGGATGATCGCCAGCGGGCGCGCCGCCGACAACAGCCGTGCCGTCTGGCCCTCGCGGGTGACCGCGACAATCGCGTGCGCGCCTGAACGACGCGCCAACGTAACCGCGGCCTCGCTCAAGGCGCGGGGGTGGTCGACGTTGAGCGGATCGTCGGTGCGCCACACCGCCGGTGGCGGCATCGACTCGGCGTCGCGAATGATCGCGTCGAGCACCTCGACCGATCGAACCGGGTAGCGGCCGGTCGCGGTCTCGCCAGACAACATGATCGCGTCGGCGCCTCCGTCCACGGCGCCGGCCGCGTCGCTGGCCTCGGCGCGGGTGGGCCGCGGCTCCAGCCGCATCGACTCGAGCACCTGCGTGGCCACGATAGCCGGCACCGAGCGGGCGTGCGCCTTGCGCAGAATCTCCTTCTGCACGCGCGGCACGCGCTCCAGCGGAATCTCCAGGCCCAGGTCGCCGCGGGCGACCATCACCGCGTCGCTCGCATCGAGAATCTCTTCAAGGTGCTCGATCGCCTCGGGCCGCTCGAGCTTGGCGATAATCGGCACCTTGGGACGGCCGGCTTCGACCATCGCGGTTCGGGCGCGGGTGATGTCAGCGGCCGCCTGGACAAAACTGAGCGCCACCATGTCGACTCCGAGCGCCAGCCCGAAGGCCAGGTCGCGACGGTCCTTCTCGGTCATGTCCGATCGCAGCGGCACGTGCGGGGCGTTAATGCCCTTGTGCTCGCCCAGCTCGCCGCCGTCCAGCACGCGCGTGCGGATTTCTGCCGGCGACGCCGACTCCACCTCCAGTTCGATCTTCCCATCGTCGATCAGCAGTCGGTCGCCCTTCGCGACTTTCAGCGCGAGCTCGGCGTAGCTGGTAAAAACGCGGCCCGGGCCACCAGTGTCTTCGCCGATCGCGACGACCAGCGGCGCGCCGCGCTCGAGCATGATGGGTCGGCCGCCATCGAGCCGGCCAATGCGGATCTTCGGCCCGCTCAGGTCTTGCAAGATCGCGACATGGCGCTTGGCTCGTTTGGCAGCTTCGCGGACCATGTGGAACTTCTCGGCGTGATCGGCCTGGGTGCCGTGTGAGAAGTTCAGGCGGACGATATCGACACCGGCCGCAATCAACTCGTCGAGAAGGTTCGGCTCGCTGCTGGCGGGGCCGATGGTGGCGATGATCTTGGTGTGACGCACGTTTCCCAGCTTAACGCGGCAGACCCGCCGACGGACGTCGTAACCGTGTCAGAATCCCAAGGTGAGGTTCGCCGACACTGAGGCCTTGCTGCATACGCTGTCGCTGGCGTGCGGGGCAAGGCGGATTCTCGAAATCGGCACCGGCGCCGGGCGCTCTACCCTGTCGCTGGCCCGCGCGCTGCCGCCCGATGGCATGATGATCACCATGGAGATCGATGTTGCCTGCGCCGCCCGCGCGCGCGAGCACCTGTCGCAGGGGGGCCATGGCGAACGGGTCAGCGTGATGGTGGGTGATGCCACCCGTTTTCTTCACAAAATCGCCGGTCCGTTCGACTTGGTTTTCCAGGACAGCGACCACACGCGGTACGACCAGATGCTCGACCGACTGGTTGACCTGCTGCGGCCGGGCGGATTGCTGGTGATCGATCGCGTCGAGTCGGGCGAAGGTGACGCCGGCCAGGCATTCAGCGAACGACTGGCGGCCGAGCCGCGCCTTCATACTTCGTTTCTTCCGGTGGGCGACGGCCTGTCAGTTTCTGTAAAGCGAGCATCATGACTGTTGGTGAATGGCTGGAATGGGCGAAGGGCGACGCGCTGAAGCGCGGCCTGCCCGACATGAGTGGCCCGCTCGACGGACTCGCGCAAGCGACTGAACGGCTGCGTTCGGCCGACTGGAATGACGATGCTGACAAGGCGACCCCGGTCGACGCGGCCGGGGATCAGCCGGGCGTGGGAGGGGAGGCGCAGTGACGATTGCTGACGTCGCCCCGCGCCTCGCCACGGGAGAGGTCAAGTCCGAGAAGCTGACAGAAGATTGTCTCTCGCAGATCGAAGCCCTCAATCCCAAGCTGAATGCGTTCATCACGGTGACGGCTGACGCGGCGCTGGCCTCTGCGCGGAAGGCCGACCTCGAGATCGCCGCCGGGCGCTACCGCGGTCCGCTTCACGGCATCCCCGTTTCTCTCAAAGACCTGGTGGACCTTAAGGGCGTCCGCACCAGCGCAGGCTCGCGCGTGCGAGCGGACCATGTCGCCGAACGCGATGCCGTCGTGACCGCGCGCTTGCGAGAGGCGGGCGCGGTGTTTGTCGGCAAGACCAACCTCCACGAGTTCGCATTCGGCACGACGACCGAAGATTCAGGTTTCGGATTGGCGCGCAACCCTGTCGATGCGACGCGCTCGCCGGGAGGCTCGAGCGGCGGATCGGCAATCGCTGTTGCAACCGGCATGTCGCTTGGCACGGTCGGCACCGATACCGGCGGCTCCATCCGCATTCCCGCCGCCGCTTGCGGCATTGTCGGCCTGAAGCCAGAGTGGGGACAAATCTCGGCATCGGGCGTGGTGCCGCTCAGCCGGCAACTCGATCATGTTGGCCCGCTGGCTGCGTGCGTCACCGACGCATGGCTTCAGTACACCGCCATGCTGCCGCCTCACCTGCGGACGCGGACCGTTCCAACGGCGGCGCCACTCAAGGGCCTTCGGCTCGGCGTGCCCACCGGCTACTTGTTTGATCGTCTCGACGCGGAGGTCGAGCGCGTGGTCGCCGCCACCATTGAAGCTCTGCGCGCTGCCGGCGCCATCGTCAGCGACGTGGTCATTCCCCACGCGAACGACATGTCTGCCATCTATCTGCACCTCGTGCTGGGCGATGCCGCCGAGTATCATGCGCGCACGCTGTTGACCCGGCCCGACGACTACACACCCAACGTACGGCTGCGGCTGGAGATGGCGCGCTACGTGCTCGCCGAAGACTACGTCCGCGCGCTGCGCGGCAAGGCGGTGATCACCGACGAAGTGGACCGCGCCCTCGATGGTATCGATGCCCTGGTGCTGCCGGCGCTCGCCATTCCCGCGCCGCCGATCGGCGCCGCGACCATGCCGGTGAAGGGCGGGCCCGAGGCGGTGCGTGCCTTGATGTTGCGCTGCACGCAACCCTTCAACCTGTCTGGACACCCAGCCATCTCGCTGCCATGTGGCCGGACCCACGAGGACTTGCCAATCGGCTTGCAGCTGGCCGGCCGCAAGGGCCAGACCGAAGAACTGATACAAGCCGCTCTGGCCGTGGAGCAGCTGATCGAGCGGGACCGATGATTCAGCGCTACTTTCACCGTTGGGAGCAGCAGCTCGCCGAGGTCAGCCAGCATGAACGCCTGGTGCGTCCTTTCGAATGGGGCGATGACTGGATCGATGATGCGGACAAACCTTCAGGTTTGTCGGATCGTGGCGTCTCATCATGGGTCGAACGCGTGATGCAGGACACCGACGCGTTCTACACGCCAGAACCGGTGCGTTACACGTTCACGCCAGCGCTGCCAAGCGTGAGGGCGAGTGGCGAAGAAGGCTTGCTGACCTTCGCCAGCGGTTTCACGACACCGCACGAGACGAACAATACGGTGCGGGCGCGCTACTTCCCCGCCAACCCGATCAGGAAGCCGAAGCGCGGTTCGTCCGCGCCGCGCCGAGCGGTGGTGGTGCTGGCCCAGTGGAACTCCGACGCCAACGGCCATGTCGGTCTCTGCAAGATTCTGTCGAAGCTTGGCATCGCGTCGCTCCGCATCAGCCTGCCGTATCACGACGAGAGAATGCCGCCCGAGCTGACCAGGGCCGATTACATCGTCAGCTCCAACGTCGTGCGTACGCTGCAGGTGTGCCGGCAGGCGGTGCGCGATGTGCGGTTGGCGCTGTGGTGGTTGCGTGACCAGGGCTACGATCGGCTTGGCTTGCTCGGCACCAGCCTGGGGTCGTGCCTGTCGCTGCTCACCACGTGCCACGAGCCGCTGGTCAAGGTGCAGGCACTGAACCACGTGTCGCCGTTTTTCAGTGACGTGGTGTGGCGCGGCCTGTCGACCGAACACGTGCGCCAGGGGTTCGAGGGCAACATCGACGCGGATCAGCTGCGCGACCTGTGGCGGCCGATCAGCCCGTGGTCGTTCCTCGAGCGGATGAGGGATCGCCAGACCCTGCTGGTGTATGCAAAGTACGACCTGACGTTTCCGGTGGACCTGTCGAAGAAGCTGGTCGACGAATTTCGGCGGCGGCAGTTGCCGGTACAGGTGCGGGTGCTGCCGTGCGGTCACTACACCACCGGCGCAGCGCCGTTCAAGTTCCTTGATGCGTGGTACTTGGGACGGTTCCTGGCGACGAAGCTATAGCAGGCGCATCAGGCGGATGAAGGCGTCGTAGATCGACCCCGCCAGCGACTGGACGAGCGGCGAGACTTCGCCGGCGTCCATTGATTCGGCCACCGTCACCGGATCGGTGAGCAGCAGCCATACCGTGGCGCCCGCGATGATGGTGGCCATCAGGCCGACCATGCCGACGAGGCTGAACAGCCGGCTGCCGAGTCCTGACGGCTTCCGCTGAATCCTGATATCCATGACGAGGCGAGGATCATACACCTCGCAATCTAAGGGTTGGACGGAAGAGGGGTCGCCGGAGTTCTACGCGACCAGGACAATCTTGCCGAAGTGCTGGCGGCTTTCCAGCCGCCGCTGGGCTTGGGCCGCTTCGGCCAGCGGAAAGGTGTGATCGACGACCGACCGCAGTTCGCCGGCGAAGAAAAACTGCGCGGCCCGCAGCAACTCACCCTTCCGGCCCATGTAAGAGCCAAGCAGCGACAGCTGGCGCCCAAACAGGAATCGCAGGTCGATCTGCGCGTCATGCCCGGTGGTGGCGCCACACGTGACCAGCCTGCCGGCGCGAGCCAGGCACTTCAGGCTGCGGTCCCAGGTGGCCGTGCCGACGTGCTCGACGACCACATCGACACCCTGGCCGCCGGTAAATTCCTTGATCCTGGCGGGTACGTCCTGGGTGGCGTGGTTGATGACTTCATACGCGCCAAGCTGCCGCGCCTTGGCCAGTTTCTCGTCTGAACCGGCCGTGGCGAACACCCGGGCACCGTGGCGCCAGGCAATCTGAATGGCGGCTTGGCCAACCCCGCTCCCGGCGCCAATCACCAGCACGTCCTCGCCGGCACGCAGTTTCGCCCGCGTGATCAGCATGTGCCAGGCGGTAAGGAACGCCAGCGGGAAGGCGGCCGCCTCGACAAACCCGATCGCGTCGGGAATGGCGATCAGGTTCTGGACCGGCACCTTCACGTACTCGGCATAGCCGCCATTGCTGCGGTAGCCCAGCACGTCGTAGTACGGGCATTCATTGTCGCGGCCGTCGAAGCACGCCGGGCAACGTCCACACGACAGGCCGGGTTGCAGCATGACGCGCCGGCCGACGCCAAACTCCCCGCCCGGGGCGCTGGCCACTTCGCCGGCCACGTCGGCACCGGAGATATGCGGAAACGGAATGCTGACGCGCTCGATACCGCGGCGCTGCCAGAGATCGAGGTGGTTGAGGGCGCATGCGCGCACGCGCACGACCGCTTCGCCCGGGCCGGCTACCGGCTCGTCGACGTCTTCATAGCGAAGGACATCGGGTCCCCCGTGGGCGTGGAAGCGGATAGCCTTCAATCAGATTTCCGGCGTCAAGACCTGATGAGGGCCAAGCCCAAGCTCAGGTAGCGTTGGCGCAATCTTATCCAAGTCGCCGACGATCAAGGTGGTCATTTTGTCGACGTCCAGGTAGGCCGCCGCCACCCGGCTGACATCATCCGTGGTCACCTGCGCCAGGCGGGGAATGAACTCCTCGAAGTAGGTGTCGGGCAATCCGTGCAGGGCCAGTTGCGCCACCGATCGCGCGACCTGCGTGGCGGTTTCAAACCCTCGCGGATAGCCCTTGCTGACCGTGGCAAACCCCAGCGACAGTTCGTCGGCGGTCGCCGGCCGGCTCGCCGCGATGTCGCGAATCTCGCCAAGCGCCTCGCGCACGGCAGGCACCGTAACATCAGTGCCGACACTGGTCTGCATGACGAATGGACCAATACCGCGCCGCAGGTCGAAACCGGTGCGCACTCCGTAGGTGTAGCCCTTTTGTTCGCGCAGGTTCAAGTTGATGCGGCTGACGAACTGCCCGCCGAGAATGGTGTTCAGCATCAGCAGCGAGTGGTAGTCGGGCGTCGCCCGAGGCGCGCACGGATGGCCAATGCGCAGTTCCGATTGCGCCGCGCCCGGACGCGACACCACCCCGAGCTTCAGGACCGGCCCTCGTGGCGGCGGCCCCAGGGCCGCGGCGCGATCGAGGGTCATCGGTGACGTCACCGCGCGCCAATCACCGAAGGCGGCCGAGGCCAGGTCCAACAACTCGCCGGCCGGTCGATCGCCCACGATCACTAGCGTAGCCCCCTCGGGAGAAAACAGCGCCGCGTGGAGCAGGCGCGTTTCGTCCACCGTGATGGCCGCGAGTGACGCGGTGGTGCCCAGACCCAAGTGGCCGTACGGATGATCGCCGTAGAGGGCGCGCGCAAAGGCGCGCTCCGCCATCGCGCCGGCGTGGTCCTTCATCTGCCGCAACCGCTCGAGCCGCAGGTTGCGAATGCGGTTGAAGTCGTCCGCCGCCAGGTTGGGCGCCGAAACAATCTCGTGCACGAGGGCCAGGCCGGGTTCGACAAAACGATCCAGGGTCGTCAGCGAGACGACAATGGCATCGGCGCCGACTTCGAGATCGAGATCGCCGCCAATGCGCGCAACGCGATCCGCCACCTCGAGCGCTGATTCGCCGCGGCTGCCCTCGTCGAGCAGTCCGGCCGTGATCGACACCAGCCCGTGACGATCGGCGGGATCGACCGACGAACCGCCGGGCACGAGCAGGACGATCGAAATGACCGGCACGGCGCTGTGGGTCACGGCACGCATCTCGAGACCGTTGGGCAACGTGCGCCGCGCGATCCGAGGGAAATGAAAGGGCCGATCCGGCCCGGGGACCGGCAATCTGCTGCGATCGACGGGACTCACGAGACGTGGACCTCGGTGGCACCGGCCAGTGCCAGGTCGCGCCGGCCGATCGGCACCACGCTCAGCGTCACAAGGTGAGCGTTCTCGAGCCACCGCCTGGCCGCCGCAGCCGCGGCACCAGCGGTGATGTTCTCGTAGCGCTGGCGATCTCGATCGAAGTAGCCGGGGTCGCCCAAGTAAGTGTTGTAGGCATTCAACTGGTCGCCCTTGCCGCCAAAGCCGCCAATGGTCTGCAGGCGATACAAGAACTGCGCCTCGGTTTGCGCCAAGGCCCGTTCCATCTCGGCCGGCGTCGGACCACCGGTTGCGACCTGCGTCACCGCCGCTCGAATCGCAGCTTCCAGTTCGGCCAGCGACACGCCGGCGGCCGCGGTGCTCGACATCTGGAACACGCCACCGATCTCGCGCGAGTGCTGGTATGCCGACACATCAGTGGCGACGCGGCGCTCGTAGACCAGCAGCCTGTAAAGGCGCGAGGTCTTGCCGTGCGCCAACACGTCGGCGATTACGTCGAGTTCCGCATCGCCGTCGGCAAACATCGCCGGCGAGTGCCAACTGAGATACAGCCGGGGCAGCTCGACGCGGTCCTCGAGGACAAAGTTGGCGCTGGCCGTGAGCGAGGCATCGGCGCGGACCGGATCGGGCACCGGCCCAGCCGGCAGGTCACCGAAGAACTGTTCCGCGAGGTCAAAGGCCTGCTCGCTTTCGATGTCGCCCGCCAGGGCCAGCGACGCGTTGGCGGGGTGATAGAAGGTCTTGAAGAACGCGTGCACGTCGGCGAGCGAAGCCGCGCGCAGGTCTTCGGGCGCGCCGATGGTCGGCCAATGATAGGGGTGGTCGGGCGCAAACATCGCCGCCGACAACGCCATGCCGGCCATACCGTAAGGACGGTTCTCGTAGTTCTGGCGGCGCTCGTTCAGGACTACGTCGCGCTGGTTGGTGAACTTCTCTTCGGTCAACGCGGGCAACAAGTAGCCCATGCGATCCGATTCCATCCACAGCGCCAGTTCGAGCGAACCGGTGGGCACGACTTCCCAGTAGTTGGTGCGGTCAGTACTCGTCGAACCGTTGATCAGGCCGCCGGCCCGCTGCATGGGTGGAAAGTAGCCGTGGTTGTGATGTTCCGAACCCTCGAACATCAGGTGCTCGAAGAGGTGCGCGAAGCCCGTGCGGCCGGGCCGCTCATTCTTGGAACCCACGTGGTACCAAAGATTCACGGCCACCATGGGCAGCTGGTGATCCTCGTGCACGATCACGTCGAGGCCGTTCGAGAGTGTGCGTTTGGTATACGGTATTTGCATCTTGAGGCTATCGGGAACCGGGAGTCGGGAGTCGGGAGTCGGGAATCGGCAGTCGGGAGACCTGTTCTGATTATGTCATCGCCATGGACGATGCTCGCCGTTGTTTCCATGGCGCAATTCCTCGGGATGACGCTGTGGTTTTCCGCCACGGCCGTGACGCCCCTGCTGGCGCGCGACTTCGACATTCCGGCGGGCCAGGTCGCCTGGCTCACCATGGCCGTTCAAGCCGGCTTTGTTGCCGGCACGCTGGTCAGCGCGCTCGGCAACCTTGCCGACATTTTCAACGCGCGCACGCTGATGTGCATCGGCTCGCTGGTTGGCGCCATCGCCAATGCCGCGGTGATCGTCGCGCCCGGCTCGACCTCGGTCATCGTCCTGCGCTTCCTCACCGGCGCATCTCTCGCGTTGGTCTATCCGCCGGGCATGAAAATCGCGGCCGGCTGGTTTCGCGACCAGCGCGGGTTCGCGCTCGGCCTGCTGATCGGCGCCCTCACCCTTGGCAAGGCGTTTCCGCACTTGCTGACGTCGGTCTTTGGCGACAACTGGCACCAGCCCATGTTGCTGGTGTCAGGACTGGCGGCGAGCGGTGGGGTCATGGTGCTGGCAATCGTTCGCGACGGACCGTATGTCGCCGCCACCGCCCCATTCGATCCTCATGCCATCCGAAAGATCCTGGCCAGCCGCGGCGCCCGCCTGGCGACCTTGGGCTACCTGGGCCACATGTGGGAGCTCTACGCCATGTGGACGTGGATTGCGGTGTTTGCGGCCGCCAGTTTCACCGCGTCGGGAATGGCGAACGCGAACGCTGCCAGTTCGATCGCGGCATTCCTCGCCATTGGCAGCGGGGCTGCGGGGTGTGGCCTGGCCGGTTACCTCGCCGATCGCGTCGGGAAGGCACGCGTCGCCATGTCGGCCATGCTCGTGAGTGCCGCCTGCGCGGCACTCACGGTTGTGGTGTACGGCGGGTCGCCGTTCTGGCTCTACGCGCTGGTCATGGTGTGGGGCTTTTCGGTGGTCGCCGACTCCGCGCAGTTCTCGGCGCTGGTCAGCGAGCATGCGCCGAAAGAACACATCGGCACCGCGCTGACGCTGCAGACCTGCGTCGGGTTTTTGCTGACGATGGTCACGATCGAGCTGTTGCCGCGGCTGGCGGAGAGCACGAGCTGGCAGTACGCCTCGCTGCTGCTCGTACCCGGCCCGTTACTGGGCGCCTGGGCGATGTCGCGGATGGGAAAACCATAGCCACAGAGGACACCGAGGACACAGAGTAAGTCTTTCGAAATACGATCGAGCTTCGAAGCCGGCGATTCGCATTTTGAAAGAGTTGGCTCTGTGTCCTCGGTGTCCTCTGTGGCTTATTTGACGTGCATCAGCGGGATCTTGCCCTTGTGGGTGATCGCGTTCTGTTGCGCGGCCACCGCGATCTGAATCACGGTTGCTTCGGCCAGCGCCGTGAACGCGCGAGCCGCGACTGACTCGGGTTCAGCAATCACCAGCGGGATGCCGCGGTCGCCACCGACTCGAATCGGCTGGTAGAGTGGCAACCGTCCCAGGAACGGCACCTCGAGCTGCGCCGCCATCTGCTCGCCACCGCCGTGCCCGAAGATGTCGGCCTCATGATGGCAGTTGGTGCACTCGTAGAAGCTCATGTTCTCGACCATTCCGAGCGTCGGAATATTGAGCTTCTGGTACATCCGCACTGCGCGCTTGCTGTCGGCAAGCGACACCTGCTGTGGCGTGGTCACGACAATGGCGCCCGCGGCCGGCACGGTCTGGCTGAGTGACAGTGCAACGTCGCCGGTGCCGGGCGGCATGTCGACGATCAGGTAATCAAGATCCTTCCAGGCGACGTCACGGCAGAACTGCTGAATGGCGCTATGCAGCATGGGCCCACGCCAGATCATCGGCGCATCTTCCTGCGCCAGGAATCCCATCGAGACGATCTGGATGCCGTACTTCTCGGCCGGGCGAATCATCTTGCCGTCCATCTGCAGCTGCGCCTGCAGGCCGAACATGATCGGCACGTTCGGTCCGTAGATGTCGCCGTCGAGCATGCCAACGCGCGCGCCCAGCTTCGACAACGCCACTGCGAGGTTCACAGCAACCGTGGTCTTGCCGACGCCACCCTTGCCGGCGCCGACCGCGATCACGTTCTTCACGCCGGGTAGCGGCGGCTTGCCGTGTTCCGGGGCCGAGGTCGAGCGAATCGAGAACGTCATCACCACGTCGATGGCCGTGATGCCCGGCACCGCCGCCACCGCCGCGCGGGCGCGCTCGAGCACCTGTTCGCGCGCCGCCGCCGATGGGCTCGACATCTCAATGGTGAATGCCGCGCGACCGTCGGCAACCTGCAGGTCCTTGACGAACTTGAGCGACACGATGTCTGCGCGCAGGTCGGGGTCGTGGACGCCCCCGAGCGCAGCCAGCACCAAGTCAGATGTCATAAGAAAATCAGCTTACCATGCGGGCGAATTGGTAAACTTCGGGCCAGTTCCCGCGCTTCCCTCTTGTGAAGGAGATATCAGATGGCCGACACGACGCCCGGTAGCGCACCGTCGAGCAACCGCAATGTGATGATCGTGTTGTCGTACCTGTGGCTGCTGGCGCTGGTGCCGCTGCTTACGGAGAAAGACGACAAGGAAGTGCAGTGGCACGCCAAGCACGGCATCGTGCTGATGCTCGCGGAGCTCGTGGTGTGGGTGGTCGTCAACTTCGTGCTGGTCGCCCTCGGTCCCATCGGGTGCATTGTCGCGCTGATCACGCCCCTGCTTGCCCTCGCGCAACTGGCCCTGCACATCATGGCCATGGTCAAGGGCGTTAACGGACAGCGGCTGATCATCCCAGGCCTCAGCGAGTTCGCGGACAAGTTCTGAAACCGAAACTCTGGATCGCGATTGCGGTGATGGTCACCGCGGTCGCGGTCGACCTGCGGCGGCCTCCCTCCTCGCAGCTGACCACGCGCGCCGCGGTTGGCGGCATCCACCTCTATCAGGCGACCCTATCGCCTCTCTACGGCCGAATGGGCGTGAGCTGCCGGTTTGAGCCGACCTGTAGCTACTACGGCGAAGCGGTGATTAAGCGATACGGAATTGTGCGCGGCGGATGGATGGCGGCGCAGCGGGTGTTTCGCTGCGGCCCCTGGACACCAGCAGGCACCAAAGATCCGCCTAACGTCAGTTAGCCACCGAGGACACGGAGAACACAGAGAACCTGTTTTTCCGGACAGTACGAAGACTTACTCCGTGTCCTCTGTGTCCTCTGTGGCTAGTTCCCCTCAAAAAGATGCCGGCCCTCGTCGTTCAGCAACACCCAACAGGCGTATCCGCCCAACGCCGTGCCGAATGGCAGCAACACCAGGTTGCCCACCGCGAGTGCCAATGCCATCAACCGCGCCGAAGGACGATGGCGGCGGAGCGTGCGGCCGACGAACAGGTGCAGGCTGCCCCATACCAGGGCAATCACCGAGATCACGCTGATGGTGACGGCGGTCAGGCTGGCGGCCATTTCTGAACTGAAGCGAACCGGGCCGTCAGATGACGCAATGGCGGCAGCGCCGGCGGCCAGCGCGAAGCCGGCGAGCGCAACCAGGGTGAAGATGCCGCCCCAGGTGAGGTAAAGCGTAGAGAGGAAGTCGACGTGCCGCTTCACGCCATGACCGCAACGCGCACATCCACGCGCGTGCGCGGACCTCGAGCGAGCGACACGTTGAAGCTGAAGCGGTCGCCGTGCGTGACGCCGCGCGGCACCGAGACGGTCAGCCGCTGGGTATGGAGTTCCTGTCCATCGCCATCGCAGTGGCCGCAGTGCTCGCTCCACACCTCGCCGCGGCCGCCGCAACTGCTGCAGGTGCGCGGCACGCTCACCTCGAGCGGCACCATGGCACCGGTCCCAGCCTGGCACTGTGAAATTGTGATCTCGGCGCAGGTCGAGCGATCGACCGCGGCCGGCTCGCCATGGTCGCGGCGGAACAGTTCGGTCGCCGCGCGAGACGACGGAAAGTCGATCGCGACTTCATCGCTGAACGAGCGGCGAAACGCGCGCTCGTGAGGCACGAGCGTTTCCAGCGCCAGGCGCGACGTGTGTGAGCGATGCGGTCGAAACACCCTGGCCGTACGATAGGTTCGGGCCCGGAGGTTGTCAAGAGCAAGCGGCGCGGCTACGATGCGCGCATGAAGAAAGAATGCCCGATGTGTGGCGAGTTCATGCGTCTGGTGACGCGAGAAACCATCGCTCGCGTGCCGGGATCATCACAAGAAGTGAAGACCACCGTTCGCGAGTGGGTCTGTCCGGAGTGCGACTATTTCGAAGATGCAGAACCCGGCGACGAGCCGGGCTCCTAGCGGGCGCCGAGGGTGAGGAGCACTTCCTTGCGAATCGAGTCCTCTACTTCTTCGAAATTGAGCGCCGTTTCGCACTCGTCGCACAGCACTTCGATTACGCCGGGCTTGCTTTCTTCAGAGACTTCAACCCGTGTATCGTCGAGCTGCACCACGTGCATCTGCAGCGTTTTCACGAGGAATTTGCGGGTGTTCCCGCAGGCCGAACACGTCAGTGGCACGTAAATACGCTCCTTGATCCGTCAAAATTGTATGGGATGCCTTCTCCCTAACGCAACGCAAATCGGCCCGCCTAGGCCGATTCAGAAGGTTTTGACCCCGGCCGCGCCTCGAAGGGTTCCAAGTCGACCAGCTTTTCGCGCAAGGAAAGCGAGGGACGCCAGGCTCGCGGCGCCTCCCCGGCTGCCGGAACACGACGAATCCGGTGCATGAATGACGCGCCCTGCCAAGGGACCTCGGGCTCCCCGCCCATCGCCGCCGCTGTCATCAAGGCGGCGGGCAATATGCGGCCGAGCGAGCCGCGTTGAAGGACCAGCTTGCCCCCCAGGGCCGTGCCCGACAGGTACAACCGATCGCGCGCTCGTGTGAGTGCGACATACAGAAGCCGCTTGGTCTCTTCGCGGTCCCTGTCTTCACTATCGCGATCGCTGTCGCTTTCGTGATCGCTCACGCTCACCGAAGCCTCGCCACCGTCGTCCTCGTCGTCCACAAACGGCGGCGCCACCACGCGGATGTCGTCGCGGCCCCCGCCGCTGCCCTTGCCGATGTTGACGACAAACACGACCGGGAACTCCAGCCCCTTGGCCGCATGGACGGTCATCAGGTTGACCGCGTCGGCAGCGTCGATGATCGCATTCGACTCGTCGCCGCCGGCGACCAGTTCGGCAAAATAGTCCGACAGGCGCCCGAGCGTGGCGTAGCCGCGGTTCTGGATCCGGCGGATTAACCCGCGCACCTTCTTCAGGTTCTCGCGCGCCTGCGCGAACCCGGTGCCGCCAATCTCCACGGCATAAGCCGACTCTGCGAGTATCAAATCGACTACTTCGGCAGGCGGCAGCTGGTCCGCTATTGCGATCCAGGAGCCAACGCTTTCGCGCGCCAGCATGAGCCGGTCACGGTCGTCCGCCTGCAGCCGCTCGGCCGCCACTGGCGGTTCGGGCGACGTGAGCGCGCTTGCGAGCGCTGGTGCGAGCAACTTGAGCGCCTCGTCCGACAGCCGCACGATTCGCGAACGCAGGAATGCGGCCGCGCGCAGGTCCGAGCCCGGACCCGCCAGGTAGGCCACGAGCGCCAGCACATCTTTCACTTCGTCGGCGTCGAAGAACCCCAGCCCCTTGTAGACATAGAACGGCACGCCGCGACGAGCCAGCGCCGCTTCAAACAGCGTGTGCCCTTCGCGTGTCCGAAACAGGATGCCGACATCGCCGGGCGCGATCGGGCGGCGCACGCCGGTCAGGCGGTCGCGTACGGTAGCGCCTTCGATCAGCAGGCCCGCAATCTCGTCGGCAACGGCCTCCGCTTGCGCCGCGTCGCTGTCGCCGATCGCCACGCCAATGGCCTCGGCATTTCGCGCGGCATCCTCGATCATCGGAAAGGCATCGTCATCGGTATAGCGGAAGGCATCGGGTCGATCGGGAGCTTTTTCGACGTTGGCAAACACGTCGTTCACAAACGCCAGCAGTTCCTGGACGGATCGGTAGCTGCGGGTGATGGCCGCGCGTGCCGGCGCCTCCGGCCGAAGCGCCTCGATGAAGCGGCCGGCCGCATCGAGCACCGTGACTTCAGCATCGCGAAACCCGTAGATGGACTGCTTGCGGTCCCCAACGATGAAAATGGAGGGGGGAATGGGGCCATGTGCCATGCCCTCGCCGGCCGCCCATGCGCGCACGAGCTCGCGTACGAGCTGCCACTGCGCGCGGCTGGTGTCCTGGAACTCATCGACCAGCACGTGTTCATATCGTGATTCGAGCCGATAACGGCTGCGCGAGAACTCTTCCATCTGGCCGAGCAGCCTCAACGTGCGCTCCAGCAGGTCGGGGAAATCGAGCACGCCATGCTTGTCGAGCGTGCGCCGATACTCGTCTTGCGCGATCGCAAACAGGCGGCGAACACCGCGTGCGAGCACGATGTTGAGGTCGCGGCGATACGCCGCCCGCGCCGCTTCGACATGCGGCCCAAGGCCAAACACCACCACCTTGTGGCGGTCGTATTCCCCCGGCGAGCGATAGTCAGCCTTCTTGTGCTTCAGGCGCTTGCGCGGCTCGCCGTCTTTGGTCAGCACCAGGTCGGCGACGCGGTCGAGTGCCGCGCGCAACAGGGCCGGCGAGGGTGGTGGCTCGGCCATGATCAGGTCGACGTCGCGTGCGACCAGGTCAAAGCCCGGCGCCAGCGGACCAGAGCCGCGGAACGCGGTGGCGCCGCCGACCGCCGAGACAGCTGCGCGCAAGGCGTTTAGCAGCCGAAGACACGCCTCGTCTACGGTCACGTCTCGGCCGCGCAGGAAGCGGTTAAGCGCGTCCCAGGCGACCAGCCGGCGATCCAGTAGTGCCGTGAGGCCTTTGCGCAGCCGCGGTTCGCCGAGCTCGGTGAACAGCAGCGAGACATCCTCGTCGTTCAGCGAGACCCCACGGCCGATGCCGAGCGCCCGGTCCAAAGACGACTCGACGAAGCGGGGTGTTTCAGTCTCGTCGGCGAGGTCGAAGCCAGGATCCACCCCGGCCTCCAGCGGGAACTCGTGCAGCAGCGACAGGCAGAACGCGTCGATGGTGCTGATGGAGATGTCACCGAACGCGTCACGAATCTCGCGCCAGCGATCCCCTGTGAGGCTGCCCAGCCGATGGCGCTCGCGCAGCGTCGCCATGACGCGCTGGCGCATCTCGGCGGCCGCCTTGCGAGTAAAAGTAATGGCCAGAATGTTGCGAGGCGCCACCCCCACTTCGAGCAGGCGGACATACCGGTCTACGAGCACACGCGTCTTGCCGGTGCCGGCGGAGGCTTCGAGGGCGACGTTTCGCGCCGGGTCGACGGCCAGGCGCCGGGCGCGCGCGTCGGCGGTTTCCTCTTCCTCGAAGACGAACCTGGGCTGATCAGTCATCAGCCCCGCCTGAGTCGGCGGGCAGCCCGCCGGGGTTGCGGCAGACCGCGACGAACGCGCACATGCCACACAAGTTTCGCGCGTCCGGCCGCGGCGGGTAATGCCCGGCGGCAATGTCATCCAGGGCCTGCACCAGTCGGTGCTCGGCGGCGGTGACGAGCTCGTCGAACGGCTTGCCGCGCTCCAGCAGGGGCACGACCGCTTGCGGGCCTTCGAACGACAGATACATCGCTTCGCTGGCGGTAAGGCTGGCCCCGCGCTCGGCCGACAGCCGGGCCCGAACGCCGGCGCTGTAGATCGGCAGTTGCAGCGCGACCCGCCGGTCGGGCACGTACTTGGTCTTGTAGTCAATCAACCGGAAGGTGCCATCGGCGAGCACGTCCACGCGATCGATCTTCGCGCGCAGGCGCACGCGCCGGCTGGCGCCGTCACTGCCGGTGAAGGCAAACTCGCCGTCGAGCTCGTACTCCATCAGCCGTTCGCGAATCTCGACACCACGTTCGGCCTCCATGGCGAACACGCGATCGGCAATGCCCGAGCCAACAGCCGAGCCGAACAGCCGCGCCCGCTCGAGTGCGGCCTCGGCGGGCGGCAGCGAGATCAAGGCTGGCTCGCAGATGTCCACGAACAGTTCGCGTGCTTCGGTCATGACCGCCGCGGTGATGCGACCGTGACCGCGCGCCTGCCATTCGTGGAAGAACGTCTCGAACAGCTCGTGCAGGAACCGGCCGCGCTCGAGTGGCGAACGCATGTTTTCGTCTTCGGGCTCTTCATCGACCTGCAGTACGTTGGCGACATAGAACTGGAACGGGCACTTCAGGTATCGCTCGAGCCGGCTGACGCTCACGCGCGGCAACACCCACGGCCCGGCCTCGCCCTCGAAGCGCGCGCGATCGCGGGTCGCGCCATCGGCGCGGACGCGGGCCCAGCGTTCCACGCGTGGCGGAAGCGCGCCATCGGGTACGGCGTTCGCCGCAAGTGCCTCGTACGCGAACACGCGCACGGATGGATCGAGCGTTGACACCTCCCGCGACAGGCCGAACGACGGCAGGTCATCGAGGAAGGCCGACGGCTCAACGACCGCATCCGATTCGAGCGCGAAGGTGGAGACGCGGACGCGCAGGCGCGCCGACATCAACAGGTCGCGGAACGACGCGCGGGCAAACCGGACCAGGTCGCGTTCCTGGTGAACGGCCACGCGGTCTGGACGCGCAGGCTCGAGCTGCGCCAACAGCGCCTGGGGATAGAAAATGTTGCGGCGCGGCCGCTCGGGCCACTCCCCCTCCACCAGCCCCATCACCTGCACATCGTCGAAGTCCGCAAAACGCGCCGTCTGCGCATCGAGAATCTGCAGGCCGCCTTCGCCGGTGCGAAGAGCGAAGGTCTGCGCGCCCAACCAACGGCGGACGACCGCCGACAGTTCAGTGACGCTGCCTGAGGCGCCCGGATCGTGGCGCCGGTAGGCCTCGCCAAGCCCTGCGAGGGCGAGCATGACCGCGCGACGGACGCGCTCGCGCCGTTGGTTCTGGGCCTGGGGGCGATCATGGCGATCGAGGAACCGGCGCAGCAGGTCGACGTGATCGACCAGCGGGCGGGAATCGGCGAGCGGCGCCAGCAGCGAAGCGGCCGCCAGCGCGGCGGCAAAGGCGGGTTGCGCCTCTGGGCTGCCGGCCTCGGCGAGCGACGCGAGCCGGTTGAAGCCGCCGAGATAGCGCCGCTCGGCGAGCGTGATGTCCAGGGCCGCGATCGCCTCCAGGCTGAGCTCTGCACCATCGGACTCGAAACGAAAATGCGGCGATCTCAACAAGGCGACCAGCGCACGCCGCGTAAAGCCAGCCGCCGCGCATTCCATCGCCACATCTACTGCCGCAGCATATGGCTCGCCGGCCAGCGGCAGCGTGTCGAGCGCCTCGAACGGCACGCCGGCGCCGTGGAAGACGTCGCGCGCGAGATACAGATAAGGAAGCGGCCGGGCCACCACCAGCGCGGTTTTCTCGAGATTGACGGTGCGGCCCGAGCGGCGATCCGCTTTCAACCGGCGGGCCACCCCTTCAAGCTCTTCTTCGCGATCGCGGTATTCGAGCACGAATGGCAGCTCGCCGGCGGCTCCAGCAGGCACGACCAACGCCGGTGCTGGGGCGGGTGGCAGCGAAGCGACTTCTTCGATGCCGACAAACGCCAGCTGCAGGCGATCGAGATATCCAGCCTCGAGCGTGCCGTCGGTGGCGATCACGTCAATGCTTGCAAGGCCGCTGATGCTGGTGAGCAAGGCGACGTCGGCCGGCCACAGGCCTTCCGGATCCAACGGCCGATCGCCGACCGTGATCACGATGTGACGGACGGCCCGCACGGCCGGCGACTCGAGCAGCAGCACGCGGGCTGCGTGTTCATCGAGCACCCCGGTCTCGACGAGCCTGGCCTCGTATCCGCGAAAGGTCGCGGCCAGGAATCGCGTCTGTTCGAGCAGTTGCGCCGCGCCTTGATCCGAATCGGCCGCCGGCGCGAGCTCGCCCGTCAGCAGGCGATCGAAGTCGTCCACTGTCCGGTGCAGCCGGCGCAGGTAGTCGTAGAGCGCCAGCATCTCGGCAACCAGCGCCGGGCGCAAGTGAAAGGGTGGCGGCAGTCCCGCGTCTTCGGCCTCACGTGCCGCGGCGGCGACCAGGGCTTCGCGCTCGAAGCCCGAGAGCATGCGCGCATCGGGCCGTACGCGGGCCATCAGCAGATCGTACAAGTCGGCGCGGGTGCCAATTGCCGGCTGGTCGGAGATCGAGCCGAGTCGCGACCGCAACGTGCGGCGAAGCTGCTCGCCTGCCGCCCGCGTCGGCACCAGCACGAAGGTGTCAGCGTCGGTCGCGATGCCACGGGCAATCTCGACCAGATGTGCGCGGAAGCCGGCGAGGTCGGCCGCGCGCAGCAGCCGCGTGCGTCGGGGCGTGATCACCGGAGCTTGGGTGGTGCCATGGCCGTGGCGAGATCGGCGCGCGCGCGTTGATAGAGCATGAGCGCGCCGGCCGCTGCCGAAGAAGCTCGCTGCGCGGTGTCGGTGCTGTTGCTCGAGACCGATTCCGCACGCAGGCGAAGCGCGTTCTCTGCCAGTTCCCAGGCACTGCGAACCAGCGCGTGGCCACTGGCGAGGTCGGCGGGCGGGGTGACCCTGCCGATGCGGCGCGCGGCCTGGGCCAGCTTCTTCGACACGGCAGGAATGCCTTGAACGGCGGGACCCGACAGCGCTCTCACTTGGTCGAGACTGACGGTCGCCTTCCTGAATTCGTTGAAGGCGCCGTTCATCGAGCGGCGGTAGCGGCGGTAGCCCTGCTCGCGGCGCTCCCATTGCTTGCGCGCGTCGCGGGCGGTCAGGGCGCCGTCCGCTTGCATGTCAATGGTGGCCAGCAACGCCGCAATCTCGCCTTCACGCTGACCGCCCAGGCGGCGGTCCTCTTCCTTCACACGGTCGCGCAGGCGTTCGAACGCGCCGCGGTCACGGTTGAGCGAGATCTTCACCGCCTCGGCGAGCGTGCGCTGGCGCAGGCTGGCATAAGCGTTCTCGGTCGCGCGCTCACGCTCGAGGTCGCCCGTCACGCTCCCGCGGACCCGGCGCACCCACTCGTCGGGCAACAGGCCCAGCACGCGATCGAGCGATCGCAGCACCGACTGGAACAACGTGATGCGCTCACCAGCCGATTCCGACAGCGACGCGGCGGCGACCAGTTGCTCGACCAGCTCGGCGTCGGTGGGCTGTGGTAGTGGCGGTGGCGGCGGCACCGCGAGCGGCGCACTGAGCGCAAGATCGAAGCGCGTCTGCCCGACCGTGGCACGCAGCTGCGAGATGATCTCGTCGAGCACGTCCAACACCTGGCGCACTTCGCCGATGCGATAGCCGTAATGGGACGCCGGCCATTCGGCCAGGGACTTCCGGGCCCGCTCGGCGGTCGCCAGCCGGACATGGGGGTCGACAATGCGCGAAATCTCATTCAGGGCATTGGCCATGTCGCTACTGAAGCGCGCGAAGTCAGCTTCTCCGCGCGTTTCGGCATAGGCCGCCGCACGCACCGACTCGGCATACAGCTCGGTGCGAGGCCAATCGACCCGTGCGGAAGGGATGCTGACCAGGTGCAACTCCACCTGGTCGCCGGCCAACCGCGTTGGAATGGAGAAAATTACGCGATCATCAACGCGCGCCCACTCACCATAGCTGGCCAGCGCCCGTCCGTCTGACAAGAAGACACGGAAGAGCACGCGGCTGGCCGGCGTCTGTGCGACGGCCGCAGCGGGAAGAAGTAGAAGTGCGGCAAGGATGACCCAGCGGACGGCCACAGGTGCGGCTAGTCTATCGCCTTGTGGAAATCCTGTGCACGAACGGTCGAAAAACTGTGGATGTCGCGACACTGAAAATAAACTCGCGACCTTTATCCGTCTGATGCGGGCGCCCAAACCGGCCAATGGCCGCTTTCGCGCCGCGCTTCGCTTGATCCGTTCCACCAACGACATACAATCGTCACCTTCCCAGTGGCCATCCAATTTTTCGAAGAGCACATCGCTGGTCGCACATACCAGATTGAAGTTTCGCCAGTGTCGGCGGAACGCTGGCGCGCGCAGATTGTCCGTCGTCCGGGCATTCAGACCTCGATGATGCCGTTTTACGGCAAGACGCCCGAAGACGCGGCACGGGAGCTCAGTAACTGGCTATCTCTGGTGTCGGGCGCGGCGCCAGCCAATACATAATCAGGGCAACATGAATCGACTCGTTCTCCGTCCGGCAATGCTGTTGGCGATGGCGGTGCTTTGCCTGCCCATCGCGTTTCCGGCGCCGCTAGCTGCCCAGCCCGCGCCCGTTGCGGTCACGACGCTGCCGCGCGTGCATTTTGTTGCGACCGGCGGCACCATTTCCAACCGTGACGGCGGCCGCCTGAGCGCCGAGGACCTCGCCAAGTCGATGCCCGGCGTCGAACGATACGCGCGCCTGACCTTCGAACAGTTTGCCAACGTCGCCAGCAGCGAATTGAGCCTGCAGCAGTGGCTTGGCCTCGCCAAGCGGATCAACGAGCTTTATGCCAGCGACAAGGACATTGCCGGTGTGGTCGTCACGAGCGGCACCGACACACTGGAAGAGACCGCTTTTTTCCTGCACCTGACCGTTCGCGATCCACGGCCGGTGGTGGTGGTCGGATCCATGCGCAATCCCAGCACGCTCGGCTACGAGGGCGCGGCCAACCTGTTAGAAGGTGTGCGGGTCGCCGCCGACCCGGCGGCACGCAACAAGGGTGCGCTGGTCGTGCTCAACGACGAAATCAACTCCGCCCGCAACGTCACCAAGACCGACGCGTTGCGGCTGCAGACGTTCCGCAGCCGCGAATACGGTCAGCTCGGCGTGGTTGACCGCGATCGCGTGGTGTTCTTCAACCAGATCACACAACGCACCAACGAGCGCATCGAGTTCGACCTCTCGAAGGTCGCCGAGCTGCCGCGAGTGGATGTGATCATGGTGTATCAGGGCGCCCCGGGCGACCTGATCAAGGCCGCGGTCGACAACGGCGCCAAGGGCATTGTGATCGCAGTTGCCGGGGCGGGCGCGACCAGCGGCACGCAGAACGAGGGTCTCGCGTATGCCGCAGAAAAGGGCGTGTTCGTGGTGACCAGCACTCGCACGGGCAGCGGCCGCATTGCCCCGCCGCGCACCGACCTGCCCGCTGCGGCCCAGGGCAACGACGCCCAGCGCCGACGCCGCCTGTTCAGTGTCGCCGGCGAGGACCACACGCCAGTCAAGGCTCGCGTGCTACTGATGCTCGCATTGACGCGGACCAGCGACCGCAGCGAGATTCAGCGAATCTTCAGCGAATACTAAGCACCCGCCAGAGGGGTTATCGACCGCCGGGATTACGCTGCCATTCGATCGGCCCGCCGGAACGCGGCGCGAATGCGCGAGAGCATCACTTCAGGCTCGAATGGTTTCATCAGGTAATCGTCGGCGCCCAGTTCCAGCACCTTGGTTTCGACGCCAGAGCCGGCTTCCGAGGTCAGTACCAGGACTGGGATTGAGGCCAACTGCGGGTCGGCCCGCATCATCTCGAGCACCTGGAAGCCGTTCATGTCTGGCATTTGCAGGTCGACGAGCATCAGGTCCGGGCGTTCGCGCCGGGCGGCCTCCATTCCAAGGGCGCCGTTTCCTGCCTCGGTCACCTTGAAGCCGTCCTTCTCGAGCAGCATACGCAGTAGCAGCCGGATCATGCGGTCGTCGTCCACCACCAGGACGCGCCTTGAAGTAAGTCGCGGCCCCACCAGTGTCAGCGCAGGCGCGGACGAGGCGACGGGCGATTCCACCGATGATGCCACCGGCGCGGCCGGCGCGCGGACGATGGCGGGAGCCTTCTGTGCCCCGGGGGCGGGCGTGGCGGCTGTCGCAGGCGTCGACTCGTCACTATGGTCGCTAAGCACCCGGTTGACCTCCTCGATCGAGGTAATGCCGGCAGCCACCAGTTCGATCGCGCTCTCGCGCATTGACTTGCTGCCAGCGGCGCGCATCGCCTGACGAATGTCCGCGACGCCGGCACCGTTGCGAATGGCGGCCCTCAGGGCGTCATCAGGCAGCATGATCTCCGGCACCGCGATTCGGTCGCAGTACCCAGACTGCTTGCATCGGTCGCAGCCGCGCCCCACTGAGGCCGCCACCTTCGGCACTCCGTGCTGACTGCCCAGCCGTGCCGCCGTCGCCTCATCATTCGCGATGGAACAATGGGTACACAGGCGGCGCAACAGGCGCTGCGCCACCACTGCGTTGAGGCTTTCCGCGATCTTGAACGGCTGCAGTCCCAGATTGACCAGGCGGGTGATCGCCGAGGCGGCGTCGGTCGTGTGCAAGGTGCTGAGCACCAGGTGTCCCGTGTACGCTGCCTGGCCGACAATCTCCGCCACCTCGTTGTCGCGGATCTCGCCAACCATGATCACGTTGGGATCCTGGCGCATCACGCTGCGCAGTACCGTCGCGAACGAAGTGCCCGTCTTGGTGTTCACGGCGATTTGAGTCACGCCGTCCACCTGACGCTCGACCGGATCTTCAACGGTCACGATATTGATTCGGCCGGTCTGCAGGAACTGCAGCGCGGCGTAGAGCACCGTGGTCTTGCCAGACCCGGTCGGACCGGTGACCAGCACGAGGCCGTCCGGCTTGGACAGCGCCGCGACCAGCTTCTGGGTCGTGTCGTCGTCGTAGCCCAAGGTGTCGATCGACATCATCGACGAGCCGCCCTGAATGACACGCATCACGATCTTCTCACCGTGAATTGTCGGCAACACCGACAGGCGGACATCGACCTGCTGGTTGTCGAGGGTCGCGCGGAACGCGCCGTCCTGGGGCTTCATCTTGATCGCGATGTCAGCCTTGGCCATCAGCTTGAAACGATTGGTGACGCCGGGAACCGCCCGTTGCGGCAGCGTGAGCATTAGCTCGAGAATGCCGCTGATGCGCTGACGCACGACTGCGCCGTCGCCGTTCGGTTCGATGTGGATGTCGCTGGCACCGGCGGCGAACGCCGTCGCGACGATGCGGTTGCAGAGATCGATGACCGGCGACTCGAGCGCGGTCGAGGGGCCGGGCTCGTGCGCTCTCGGCTCGTCGGTCAGCTTGATTCGGTCGATCAGCTTGTCGATATCATTGGCGACCCGATAGGCGTGTGCGGTCGCGTCGAGTAATTGTGAGCGCGTCACCACCACCATTTGGGTCCGCCGGCCTGAAGCGAACGCCACGTCGCGATCGATCTCGTCGTTGAAAACCGCCGCAGAGGCGTAGGTCAGCGTGCGGTTGTCGTGCGCAATTGGCAGGACCTGCCGGGCGCGGGCGACGCGCTCGGGCAGCAACCGCGTCGCGGTGGCAACCGGCGGCGCGGCCTGCAGGTCAACGAACGGCCGCCCCATCCAATCGGCGAACAATCCATACGCTTTGGGCTCATTCATGAAGCCCAACGCAACCACCGCCTCAACGATGGCCATGTCGTGACGGTCGGCGTGTTGCACAACGGCATCCAGGTCACGCTCGCTCATCGAGGGCGAGAGGAAGGCGCGGAATCCCGCGTCCAGCCTGGCACTTGGCTTGGGGGCGCACCCACCCGCCGACTTGATGACCGAACCTGTCATTTCATCCCCCTGCGCGAAACACGTTGGCGCCGGCCGGGGATATTGCAGGACCCATACCGTCGCCGGCCAGGGTTTATTGCACGGAGATCGGGGTTTGTCCGGTCGTGCATGAAGTGTGCGCGCGGCGACCGCACAGTGCCGCACACGCCCTGCGGTCACCTTCCGGCGGCTACAGTCCGTTTTTCTACGTTGAAAACCGTTCGGCACCCTGGCTGGACGGCTGGCAGGCGCCTTGCTCTTCAGAGCTGTGGTCAGGCAGCAGACATGATTCAACGGATAACACGGGCCTTTAGCGGCGCAGCAGCCGCATGGGCAGTACTGGTCTTGACGCTGG
>JANMUX010000106.1:0-1807 GCA_031392125.1 Acidobacteriota bacterium
ACTCGCAGCCCGTTCCGCTAGAATGAACGGCCGCGATCGGGAGGAATGTCATTGGCGGAAGTCACCAGAGTCGAATCGCAATCTCCCACAGCAATCCGCAATTCACGGAAAAGCCCCCGTCATGTCTGGCCTGACATGCCATGCGGGCACCATAACACAGGCCGCTTCAATGGAGGAAAACGATGCAGTCCAATAAACCGGGGTCCCTGACCCGCCGCTCCCTGCTGAAATCCACGGCCGCGGCCAGCGCGGCGCTGGTTGCAGGTGCCGGTGGCGTCTCGCTGTTCAATGTCCGCAGCGCCTATTCGCAGAATCTTCCGAATCCGGCCGATGTGCTGGCCAAGATCAACGTCGGCAATATGGTGAAGAAGGAATACCGCGACCAATACAAGCTCGGCGACGACGAAGCCCTCTGGGATCCCAAGAAGGATTGGATCCGCACCGTCGACTGGGAAGCCGTGCGCAAGGAACACGCCGGCAAGACCGTGCGCTTCGCCATCGGCGCCGCCGACCGTGAATCCGCCCAGGAACAGACCAAGCCTTTCGCCGATCTCTCCGGCATCAAGATCGATCTGGTCTCGATCCCCGACGATTCCATGTACGACAAGGTCGTCGCCGAATTCCTGTCCGGCAATGCCGGCTTCGACGCCATCCAGTTCTTCTCGCCATGGCTGGGCGACTTCGCCGCGCAGGGCTTCCTGAAGCCGCTCGACGAATATGTGGCCAAGTGGAAGTTGCCGTTTGACGATTTCTACGAAACCTATCAGCGGAACTACGGTCACTGGGGTGACAAGGGCATCCTCGGCATTCCCTTCGACTGCGACATCCAGCAGGTGCACGTCCGCCCGTCGATCTTCAAGAAGATCGGCATCAACGAGATCGACCGCGCCAACACCATTCCGTCCTATGACGAGATGCTGCGCATCGCTCCCGAACTGCACAAGGCCGAGCCCGGCGTTGCCGGCATCGGCCTGATGGCGGGCCGCGGTTTCTGGGCCACCTATGCCTGGGAACATATCGCCGCCCAGTACGGCATGATGCTGTTCAACGACAAGTGGGAACCGATCTTCAACGGCGATGCCGGCGTGAAGGGCCTCGAAATGCTCGCCGCCCTCTCCAAGCATGCCATCGAAGGCGTTGCCGCCGCCGACTGGCCCACGAACCGCGCCGCCTTCCTCGGCGGCCAGATCGCCTGCAACATCTCGTGGCAGGATTCGGGCACCCAGGCGACGCGTCCCGACCAGTCGAAGGTCGGCGACGACATCGTCACGCTGTATGAACCCCGCGTTGCCGGCGGCACCTACGCGCCGCCGAACATCGCCGGCTCCACCTCGGTCGTGGCCTCGACCTCGCCCGAGCCGGAAGCGGCATTCCTCATGCTCGCCTTCCTCACCACCGCCTCGATCATGGCGATGAATGAAGCCAACGCCAACGGCGTGGCGCCGGGCTACCGCTCGGTGCTCACCAACGAGCGGCTGCGCAGCGTGGCACAGCCGGCAAAGGTCTGGTCGGAGGCGCTCGACTACGCCTGGTGCGCGCCGCGCCTGCCCAACGGTTTCCAGATCGACCAGGAAATCGGCTTCCTGATCAACAAGGTCGTGGTCGGCGATATGCAGCCAAAGGCCGCCCTCGACGAAGCCGCTGTCAAGGTCAAGGACATCATGACCAAGAATGGCTTCTACAAAGGCGCCGATCCGATGAACTACGCCGCCACCGAGCCGGGTTTCTGGGCGGGTAAGGGCAAAGCGGCGCCGTTCTGATCAGCTTAACCCTTCTCCCCATGCCGCTTGGCATGGGGAGAAGGTGC
>JANMUX010000140.1:0-11194 GCA_031392125.1 Acidobacteriota bacterium
GATCACGCCAAGGCACGGCAGATCGCCACCTTCCGTCAGGGCCAGGCCAAGGAAAAGTCGCTCGGCGCCAAGGGTTCGCGCATGACCCTCGAATCGCTCCAGGCCCAGCTGGCCGAGGGCGGCGCGAAGGAACTGGCGCTGATCATCAAGGCCGACGTGCAGGGTTCGGCCGAAGTGCTGGCCGATACGCTGGTCAAGCTGACCGACGAGAAGACCAAGATCAAGATCATCCACTCGGCGGTGGGCGCCATCAACGAGTCGGACGTGCTGCTGGCGACCGCGTCGAGCGCCATCATCATCGGCTTCAACGTGCGTCCCGATCGCAATGCGGCCGACGTGGCCGACCGCGAAAAGGTCGACATCCGCCACCACACGGTCATCTACCACGTCACCGACGAGATCAAGCTGGCGATGGCCGGCCTGCTCGACCCGACGTTCAAGGAAGCCCGCATCGGCGCTGCCACCGTGCGCGAGACCTTCAAGGTCCCGAAGATCGGCACCATCGCCGGCTGCATGGTCAACGAAGGCGTGATCAGGCGCTCGGGCGATGCCCAGGCCCGCCTGCTGCGCGACAACGTGGAGCTGTGGACCGGCAAGATCGGCTCGCTCAAGCGCTTCAAGGACGATGTCGGCGAAGTCAAGACCGGCTTCGAGTGCGGCATTGGCCTGCAGGGCTACAACGACCTCAAGGTGGGCGACGTCATCGAAGTGTTCCATATGGAGCGCGTCGCCCAGGCGGTGTAGTTTGGCGCTCACCCACCGCGTCGAGCGCATTCAAGAGCAGGTCCGCGAGGAAGTGAGCCAGATGCTGGCCACTGAAGTGCGCGACCCGGGCGTTGGCCTGGTCACGGTCACCCGCACCAAGGTGACCGGCGACCTGTCGCTCGCGCGCATTTACTGGACCATCATCGGCGACGCCGCCGAACGCAAGAAGACCGTCAAGGCGCTCGAGCGCGCCACCGGTTTCGTCCGGCACCTGCTGGCCGAGCGGCTGGGCCTGCGCCGAGTGCCCGAAGTGAAGTTCATCTACGACGAGTCGGTGGCGGCGCAGTCACGCATCGAGGAAATCATCCTGGAAATCCACGCCGCCGACGCCGCGCGGACGGTTGACGGTGCCGACCCCGTGGAGCCTGCTGCCGCGACGCCTGCCGCACCGAGCGCCGACACGACCAAGCCCGCCGAAGCTCGCGATGAATCCGCCGAGCGAAGGCCCGGCGACGAGACCAAGTAGCAGCGCATGGCCACTCGCACGAAGGTCACGCGCAGCCGCGACTACATGGTCTGGGTGGATTGCGAGATGACGGGTCTCGATCCCGCCCGGCACGTGATCCTCGAAATCGCCACCATCATCACCGACTTCGATCTCAACGTGGTCGCGCGCGGACCCGAGCTGGCCATTCGCCAAAGCGCGGCGAAGATGCGCGCGATGGATCCCTGGCCGCGCCGCACGCACAAGGCCAGCGGGCTCCTGGAGCGCGTGGCTAACGAAGGGGTGACGTTGGCGGAAGCCGAGGCCCAGACGCTGCGCTTCGTCCGCAAGCACTGCTACGCCAACACGGCGCCGCTCTGCGGCAACTCGGTGTGGCAGGACAAGCGCTTCCTCACGAAGTACATGCCGGCGTTCCAGAACTTCCTGCATTACCGCATCGTCGACGTGAGCTCAGTGAAACAGCTGGTCGTGCACTGGTGTCCGCAGCGCATGTACGCCCCGCCCAAGACCGAGACGCACCGCGCGCTGGCTGACATCGAGGAATCGATCGCCGAACTCGCCGCCTACAAGACGATTTTCGCGAAGTGAGTCACCCGCCATTTCCTGACGGCGTGCTGGTGGTCGACAAGCCGCAGGGCCCCACCTCGCACGATGTCGTCACGCTGGCGCGCCGCGCGCTGGGCCTAACGCGGATTGGCCACACCGGCACACTCGATCCCATGGCGACCGGCGTGCTGCCGCTGGTGATCGGACGGGCGACGCGACTTGCGCAGTTCCTGACCGCGAGTGACAAAGACTACGAGGCCATCGTCGCGTTCGGGCGCGCCACGAACACCTACGACGCCATGGGCACGGTGGTGACGAGCTCCGACCAACGCCCCACGCAAGGCCAGGTCGAGGC
Organism: Acidobacteriota bacterium; assembly: GCA_031392125.1. Classification (GTDB taxonomy): domain Bacteria; phylum Acidobacteriota; class Vicinamibacteria; order Vicinamibacterales; family UBA2999; genus 12-FULL-67-14b. The sequence continues at coordinate 2,112 of JANMUX010000140.1, forward strand.
CGCGCTGGCGGCGTTTCGCGGGACGTTCGAGCAGACCCCGCCGGCGTTCTCAGCCAAGAACATCGACGGCGAGCGCGCGTACGACATCGCGCGCAAGGCGAAGGACGGCGTGGTCACCCTGCCGAAGGCCGTGACCACCGCAGTACGCGAGCTCAACCTGATGTCGTTCGACGGAGAGACCGCCGTGCTGCACATGCGGGTGATGGCTGGTTTCTACGTTCGTTCTCTGGCCCACGACCTCGGCGCAACGCTCGGTATGGGCGCGGTATTGACCGGTCTGCGCCGGACGCAGTCGGGCGAATTCGGACTGGACAGCGCCGTGCCGCTGGCCGACGTGCTGAAGGCCGACCGAGTGGCCCTGGCAGGGTGCCTGCTGCCCTTCAACTCGCTCTTGCCGGAATTACCGGGCGTGACGCTACGCGGGCCCGAGCACATCGAGCGGGTCAGGAACGGGGTGGAAATCGCTCCGGGCGACCTGCTGGCGCCGATCGCGCCCGTGCCGGAGCTGGTCAGGCTGTTCGGACCTGACGGAACGCTGGTGGGACTGGCTCGACCGGGAAAAACGCCCGGGTTTCTACACGCGTCGATTGTGTTCTGAGGGTTGAGGGACCTAGGGGCTTAGGGGCTTAGGGGCTTAGGGGCTTACAGGCCGTTTAAGCCCTTAGGACCCTAGGACCCCAAGACCCGTTTCCGAGGTAACATAGCGAGGTTACAGGCGATGCTGATATCGCTACATACGGCGGCTTGGTAGACCGACTTGTCGGCTACTCGGCTGTGCGTGGAGGTTAGAACGTGGCACTGACGAAAGACAAGAAGACCGCCATCATTGGCGAATACAAGACGCACGACACCGACACCGGCTCACCGGAAGTCCAAGTAGCGATCCTCAGCGATCGCATCACCTACCTCACCGAACATTTCAAGACCCACGGGAAGGACCATCATTCCCGCCGCGGATTGCTCAAGCTCGTTGGCCAGCGCCGCCGCCTGCTCGATTACCTCAAGAGCAAGGACACGCAGCGCTACGCAGAGGTCATCAAGCGCCTCGGCATCCGCAAGTAACCGGGACCGTCCCCATTCATTTCGCAGGTTGAGTTATGCACAAGCGTGATCTATCTCTCGGCTCGCAGACCCTGTCCATCGAGACAGGCCGCCTGGCGAAGCAGGCCGATGGCGCCGTGATCGTCCGCATGGGCGACACCATGGTGCTCGTCACGGCATGCCATTCGTCCAGCCCCCGCGAGGGCATCGATTTTCTGCCCCTCACGGTCGACTATCGCGAATACACCTACGCGTCGGGCCGCATTCCCGGCGGCTTCTTCAAGCGCGAAGGCAAGGCCACTGAAAAGGAAACGCTGACCAGCCGCGTCATCGATCGGCCGATTCGTCCGCTGTTCCCGGCCGGCTGGGCCTACGAAACGCAGGTCATCGCGTTCGTATTGTCGGCCGACACCGATAACGACTCGGACGTGCTGGCGCTGACCGGCGCCTCGGCCGCGCTCGCGCTGTCGGAAATGCCCTTCGAGAAGACCATTGCCGGCGTGCGCGTCGGCCTCGTCGAAGGCCAGTACATCGTCAATCCGACATTCGCGCAGCGCAAGCTGAGCAAACTCGACCTGATGGTTGCCGGCAGCAAAGACGGCATCGTGATGGTCGAAGCTGGCGCGATGGAAGTCTCGGAAGAAGAGGCCGTCCAGGCGCTCGAGACCGCCCAGGCCGCCATCAACCAGCTGTGCGACATGATTGACGCTCTCGCCAAGGACGCCGGCCGCAAGAAGCTGCCCAAGCCCGAAGTGAAGACCGACGACAAGCTCGCGGCCTACGTTGAATCGAAGGCGTCAGCCGCGCTTGGCGACGCCATGCGCATCAAGGGCAAGATCGAAAACTACGGCACGGTTGCGAAGGTCGAGAAAGACCTGATCGCCAACCTGCCCGAGGAATTTGCCACCAGCAAGTCGGCCGTCAAGGGCCTGTTCCACGACCTGCAGGAGAAGACCCTGCGCGACTCGATCCTGAACAAGGGCATCCGCCTGGATGGCCGCAAGTTCGACGAGATTCGCCAAATCACCATCGAGAACACCGTGTTGCCGCGCGTGCACGGCTCGTGCGTGTTCACCCGCGGCGAGACGCAGGCCCTGGTCACCGTGACCCTGGGCACCGCCGACGACCAGCAGAAGATCGAAATGGTCGATGGCGAAACCTGGAAGCGCTTCATGCTCCACTACAACTTCCCGCCCTTCTCGGTCGGCGAAGTGAAGCCGATGCGCGGCCCCGGCCGTCGTGAAATCGGCCACGGCGCGCTCGCCGAGCGCGCGCTGGCGCCGATGATGCCGGCTGAAGCTGACTTCGCCTACACCGTGCGAGTGGTGTCCGACATTCTCGAATCGAACGGCAGCTCGTCGATGGCCTCGGTGTGCGGCGGCTCGATGGCGATGATGGACGCGGGGCGTGCCGATCAAGGCGGCGGTCGCTGGCGTGGCGATGGGCCTGATCATCGACGAGAAGACCGGCAAGTACGCGGTGCTCAGCGACATCGCCGGCGCCGAAGACCACTACGGCGACATGGACTTCAAGGTCGCCGGCACGGCGGCAGGCATCACCGCGCTGCAGATGGACATCAAGGTGACGGGCATCTCGGCCGAGATCATGCGCGCGGCGCTGACCCAGGCGAAAGCCGGCCGCATGCACATTCTCGGCAAGATGAACGAGGCCCTTTCGGCCACCCGCACCAACATGTCGGCCTACGCGCCGCGCATCATCACCATCAAGATCCCGGTCGACAAGATCCGCGACGTCATCGGCCCCGGCGGCAAGATGATCCGCAGCATCATCGAGAAGACCGGCGTCAAGATTGACGTTGAAGACAGCGGCCAGGTCAACGTGGCGTCGGCGGATGAAGCCGCAGCGCTCAAGGCCATCGGCATGATCCAGGAGCTGACGCAGACCGCCGAACTCGACAAGACCTACCTCGGCAAGGTGCAGCGCATCACCGACTTCGGTGCGTTCATCGAAATCATGCCCGGCACTGACGGCCTTCTGCACGTCTCGGAGATCGCGCACTACCGCGTCAAGGACGTGCGTGACGAACTGAAGGAAGGCCAGCAGGTGTTGGTCAAGGTCATCAACATCGACCCGACCGGCAAGATTCGCTTGTCGCGCAAGGCGCTGATTACCCCGGAAGAGGGCGGTGCACCGCCGGCCGGGGCAGGTAGCAGCCCCGAGGGCAGCGCACCGGCAGCGCCCGAAGGCGACCGTCCGCCGCGGGATCGTGGTCCCCGCCGCGAGCGCGGCCCGCGCTAGCTGACCGTTCGTCGTTCCAACGCGTGAAGAGCCGGGGTCTCATCCCCGGCTTTTCCTTGTACGGCGGCGTCATACAATCAACCGATGCGGCCCATACTCGTCAGCGCCTTCGTCCTGCTGTCGTCGCTCGGCGCCGCCCAGGAACAAGCGCCCAACCGGCGTGAGTTCACCATCGTCGCGAAGGACCACACCTTCACCCCAAACAAGCTCGAAGTGTCTCAGGACGACCTGGTCAAAATCACGCTGAAGAGCGAGGGCCGCCCCAGCAGCTTCGCGATCGACGCCTACCGCATCGTCAAGCGCGCCGGCGGCGGTCACTCGACGACATTTGAGTTCCGCGCCGGCCAGGCGGGCACCTTCACGTTCTACTGCAACCTGACACGCGATGTCGGCTGCAAGGACATGAAGGGCACGCTGGTGGTGAAAGCCCGCTAGGCTTTACTTTCGTGGGAACTTGTCGGGATTGTCGGTGAACACCGCATCGACGCCGAGCGTGTAGAGGTAGTGCGACATCTCGGCCGTCACGTCCGTGAACGACCCGGTATCGGCCGAGCGGAAGGTGTACGGTGTCACCGTCATGCCTTCGGCATGCGCCCACTTCACGAAATCGGGGTTCTTCAGCACAATCTGCTTCGCCGGGCCGAATCCCTGCACGATGCCCTTCCAGGCCCGGACCTGCTCAGCCGTCTGGAACCCTTCTGCGCTGCCAAGCAGCAGGGCAACCGGCACACCAATCTTGATTTCGGCCAGGCGACGCGCGCTCGTCTGACCGAAGGTCTGCAGGATGACCGGCGTCTTGGGATCGGCCTTGGGCCCTCGCAGGCCGTTCTTGTCGAGGGCGGCCGCCACCATCTCTTCAAACTTGACGTCGCGACCCGCATAAATTTCTGGCGTCTTGAGCTCGGGGAAGATGCCGGCCTTGCCGCGAATCGCCGCAATCGCCTCGTCGAAGGTCGGCACCTTCTCGCCCGCAAATTTCTTGTCGAACCACGAACCGGCGTCGAGCGTCTTGATCTCGGCGAGGGTGAAATCGTTGGCGAGCCAGGCCTTGCGCGTGCGTCCCTCGATGGTCTGGGTGGTGACGCGACCCGGAAACAGCTCTTCGACGTTGGTCGTGCGCTCGAGGCTGGCATCGTGCAGGCAGATCAGCACGCCGTCCTTGGTCACGGCCAGGTCCTGTTCGACGAAGTCGGCGCCCTGCTCGATGGCCAGTCGATAGGCCAACAGCGTGTGCTCCGGCGCATAGGCCGACGCGCCGCGGTGGGCGACCAGCGTCTTCTTCGAGTATTGGGCCGAACCCGTCATCGTCATGAACAGGACCAGAATCAGAACCTTAAGCGGCATGATGATCTCCTCGAGCAAAAGCCCGCGCCGCCTCGATGCGCTCGCGGATTGGCGGGTGGGAATAGAAGATCCATCGCACGAGCGCCGACGGATACTCCTCTGCTAGATTTTGTTGCGCCAGCCGCTTCATCGCGGTGACAAACGCGTCAACATTGCGTGTCGTGTCGAGGGCGTAGCGGTCGGCGGCCCGTTCTTGCGCCCGTGACAGGGCATTGATCAAAGGCAACATCAGCAACGACCAGGCGCCCGCGACCAGCATCAGCAGTGGCAGCGCCGCTGGGTCGGACAGGCCGCGAAAGCCGGCGGCATCGGCGACCCGCCGCAAGACCAGGTCGGCCAGGAAGAAACCGCCGAGCAACAGCAGGGCCTGCACCGCAATGCCGCGCCACAGGTCGCGGTGCACGTGATGCGCGAGTTCGTGGGCGAGAATCACTTCGATTTCATCCTCTGAATAATCGGCCAGCAACGTGTCCGACAACAGGATGCGCCGCGTCTGGCCCATGCCGGCCAGCGCCGCGTTGGCCTTCTTGGTGTGGCCGCTCAGCACCCACTCGAACACGCCCACGACATCGGTGCGGGCCTTGGTCGCCAACGCCAGCAGGCGCGCCACCAGCTCGGGGCGCTCGAGAGGCTTGAACTGGTAGAACATCGGCAGCAGGACGACGGGCGCCAGGCGCGCTACCACCACCGTGCCGGCGGCGAAGATCACCGCGGACATCCACCACCAATGGTCAGGCGCGCTGCGCAGGGCCGCGAACACAATGGAGGAACCCACCACCGCCAGTGCCAGTCCCAGCAGCACACCTTTACCTTGATCGGCGAGCCAGTGCCGGGCTGACTGGGTCGATAGCCCGTAGTGGTGTTCGAGTGCGTGGCCCTGGTAGAACGCGAACGGCAGTTCCACCACCTGCATCAACAACCCGAGCATTACCGTCAGCAGCACCACTGTCATCACGTCGTCCAGGCCGCCGGGCAGGAAGCTCGACACCGCCGCCGCCATCTCACGCATCTGCAGGCCGCCGCCGCTCAAGACCAGCGTCAACAGGACAACGCCGGCGACAGCCGTACCCAGGAGGTCGGCGCGCCGGCGCAAGCGGTGATAGCGGGTGGACTTGTCTTCGTTCACGGATCAGCAGCCAGTGTAACCTCGCCGGCTGCTGATTCGGGCCTAGGACGTGGTGGTGCCGGTCTTCGAGATGCGGACGCCGCCGTTGGTCGTGCTGATGGTCACCTTGGCGCCGCCGCCATTCAGGGTGCCCTGGAGTCGGCGCTTGGCATCGAACGAGCTCGGCTCCTCGGTCCGCTGCACGTCGAGGTCGGTAACCTTGACGCCGCCGTTGACGGCGCGAGCGTTGATGCTGGCCTTGCTCTCTGCAGGAAGTTCGATTTCCACGCCACCGTTGACGGTTTCGATATCGACCGTGCCGGCGGCATCGAGCGGGCTCCCAAACTGGATCTCGACGCCACCATTCACGGACGAGGCCTCGAGAATGTTGGCGACTACATTGGTGCCCTTGATGCCGCCATTGGTGGTCTTGACGTGCACTTCGCCCTGCAGGCCGTTAATCCGCACGCCGCCATTGACGGTGCGCAGGTCAACGATCACGCCCTTTGGGACCTTGATGGTCCACTCGATCTCGTGACCGCCGAAACCGCTCAGTCGAGGCGGACGCGACTCGACACGGACCCGTTCGCCACTCACTTCTTCACGAATTTCCAGCTTCGCCAGCGCTTCCTTGGCAGCCTCGTCGGTGGAGCCCTTTGCCGTGCGGCGGCCCTCGACCGTCACCTTGCCGTCGGTGGCCGGCTCTGCGGTGATGCGGCCGTTGACATTGATGAGCTCCAGGCGCCCGTTGTCGGCCAGCGTGTAAGTGCGGGTCCAGGTGTCCTGGGCCTTGCCACCCGAAATGTCGAACGAAAAGTCGCCACTAGCGTCGGTCTTGATGTCGCAAGCCGCAACGCTAAGTCCGACGGTCAGGACGAGCCCGAGCAGGGCGATCTTGCTGCGCATGAAGGGTAATACGGGTCCTCTGGTTCAGAGGTTCACAGGGGCGGGTACTAATACTCGACCCAGGCCCTGATCACTGGCTCCAGGGCGTCCGGGTCGTTCAATACGCCCTTCAGCACCCATTCGACCTGCCCGCCACGAATCCCGACGATCGCCGGACCACCCGCAAGACCGAGCGCCCTCGGCAGCTGCATCTGTTCGTCGCTGTACATCCTGGACGTGGCAACCGCGGCGCGGCGGTTCGTGACGTAGGATCGGACGGCGACGGGCTCACCCGAGACGATGACCACGGTCCTGGCATTTGCCGCGGGCGACTGCCACGTGGCCAGCGCATCCAACAGGCGATTACAGGCCGGGCAATTGGGGGTCACGTAGACGATCAACCACTGCGGCTCGATCGAGAGCGCGTGGATCGACTCGGTCGCGCCATCCGGGCTTGCGACCTGAAATGTCGGCAAGGGCTGCTGCGCGGCAACCTGCAGCGGCACCAGCCACGCGCAGACTGCCACCATTGCGGCACGCGACCGCCAGCTCCTGCCAATTGCCCGCATGCGACTCACCTTTCTCCCGCCCAACTGACAAGCGCCGATCGTACTGAGGCGGCATCCGGCACCACGCCGATCATGCCCCACTCGGTAATCCGCTGCTTCATTCCAAAGACGAACGGCAGGCCTGGCGCCTTGACCGCGGTCGGCACGGCGCGCTCTGAATCGGCGTACCACTCCGCTGTCGCCAGTTTCGGAAACCCCGCTCTAAATGCCGCGAGGCCAGCGTCATCCACGCCACCGACGACGACCACCATGCGGGCCGCAACGCTGGGCTGGTCTGTCTCGTCGATGGTTGCGAGCAGCGTGCGGCACTCCGCGCAGGCGGGCTGCACGTAGACGAACAGCCACCGTCCATCGCGCGTCAGGTCGGCGCTCGCCACTGCGCCGCCACCGGTAGCGGTCACCGTAAACGTGGGCAGCGGTTTGCGCTCGGTCGCAGCCGGCGCGGCCGCCAGCCCGAGCCAGATCGCCGCACACGCCAGCGCCGGAATCACAACACGACGGATGGTCTTCATGCCCATGCTCCCTAGGGACTCGGCGGAATCACGAAGTTAACGATCGACGCGAGCTCCGCCGCCGTGAGCCCTTCAAGCGCCAATCCGGAGGGCGCGACAAATGACGACACGAAAGGATCGAGATCCGCGGCTGAGCCGCCATGCAGGAGGAAGTGCATCAGCCTGATGGTCTGGCCTGCGGGAACCGTGACCACCCAATCGTACGAGTAGTCATACTGGCTCGGGAGGAAGGATGCGGCCGCCACCGCCTGCGGCGTGCCCGACGTGCCGCCGAAGACAAAGCCGGTGGCGCCCCACGCGTGGGTCACCACCACGTGCTGTGGGCTGGAACTGGAGACGGTCGAGCCGTTGTTCAGGGCAGAGACGCCCTCGACTCGCACGCGGACGGCGACGTCCACAGCCAGAGGATTGCTCAGTTCCTCGATATAACGCACGAACCCGCCCGCGATCGGAGCGAACATCTTGCGCGTTACGCTGACGCCGACCCGGCCCTCGTAGCCACGGACAATCGTGAGCTGCCGTTCCGACAAGTCGAGGCCATTGATGCTGGATTCAACGCTGACGCCAACGGAGGCCGCGCGCAGGCCGGCGCCGAGACTAAGGCGCTGGTGTGCGTAGTTGCCGCCGAATCGCCGCAGGTTCGTGGCGCCGTTGTAGCCATCGACGTAGTTGTAGTCGAGTGTGGCGTTCAAGTTCAGCATGCCGGTCGCGGTGCCCAGTTCAACATCCACGACCGTACCAGCATCGGCCGGCACGACGCCGATCGCCAGGCCCCAGATGTCGTTCTGGTAATCCCTTGCTCTCACGACTGCCATGCCGGGTGGCGCGTCGTCGAACAGATACACTCCGGCCGCATCAGCCTGAACGAAGCTGCCGAAGCTATCCTCGAGTGGCCCAGCGTAGTTGGGCATCGAGAGCCACACCTCCGCCCCACCAAACGCGGAACCATCGGCACGCCGCACAACACCGCTTACCGATCCTCGCGCAGGTATCGCGACCGTGACGACGGTCTCGCCGGGCGGCTGGCTGGCGCCGTGGACGCTGCCACACCAACGCGGAACCTGGGTATCGCAGGCCTGGAGGAGGAATGGGCCGGCCGGAACAATGTTGAACACAAACGACCCGTCCGTAGCGATTGACGTCGATCGGTCGCTCGGCGCACCGGCCACCCGCAGTCCTACGTGGCCTTGGACCGGCAGGCCATTGGCGTCGACCACCGTTCCGCGAATCGACCCGGTCGGGTTTGAGTTTCGCCACCTCCGATCTCCGCACGCCCGAGAACAAGGAACAGGTCCTCAAGGACAAAGACAAAGAGGTTGAGAAATTCCGCAAACAGTACGAGCGGGGCATCATCACGAGCGATGAGCG
>JANMUX010000169.1:0-19835 GCA_031392125.1 Acidobacteriota bacterium
AGGAGTACGAGGCGAACGTCACGCCCGAGCCGCCACGCCCGGCCGCGCCGCCGGGCCCGCCGCCCTGCTGCGCACCGCCGGCCGCGCTCGTCGCCGCATCGGGGCGCGAGAAAACGCCGAAGTAAGCGGCGGCGCCTGCCGCCACGGCCGCAATTGCACCAATCACTAAAAATTTACGCATAAAAATCCGTCTCTAACCTCGTCCCGAGTATGTCTGTCGCGCCAGTTACTGACCGCCGGCGTTGGCGTTCAAGCCAGCACCACCACCACCGGCCGGTGACTGCTGAGCCCGCTCGAAATTTACGAGTGACTTGCGGTAGTCGGCCAGCGCGCGTAGCTCGGTGTTCTGCGAGTCGCGCAGGTCACGCTGCGCTTGCACGACGAAGAAATTCGTAGTGAGGCCGACTTCGAATCGGCTTTGCTCTGCTTCAAGCCGCTTGAGCGCGAGCTCGCGAGCGGCAGTCGCCGCCTCGACACGCTTCAGGTTGCTCTGCACGGTGAGCGCGGCATTCGCGACTTCTGCGGCGATCTGCACTTCGAGGGCGCGCAAGCGGGTCAGCGCCTGCGTGCGCTGCAGGCGAGCCCGGGCGTGCTGCGCGTCGGCCTGGTTGCCGCCAATCGGGTAACTCATGGTCACGTTAAGGTTCCAGGTCGGATAGTCCCGGGCCCTGAGCAACGACAGGGCATCGCTGTAGCCGCCTGGAATGACTTCGGAGATCACCTGGTTACCGAGCGGGCCGGTGCGGACGATGGCGGTGCCGCCCAGGCCCTGGGCGCCGTAGCTGGCGTTCAGGTCGACCGCCGGCATCGACTGATTCTTGAAGAAGCGAACGATGACGTCGTTCGAATCGAGGTTCTTCTTGGCGGCCACCACGTCGGTGCGCTCGGACAACGCCTTGCGAATGGCGCCGTCGATGTCAGACGGCGCGGGACCGAGCGAGGGCAGGTCAACCGGACGAATGGTCTGGCGCCACAGCGGGTCGTCGGTGCCGTTGACCAGGAAACGCTTGAGGGTGAGCTCCGCGGTCTGTGCCGTCGCCTCGGCGGCGGCCAGGTTCTGGCGGCGGGTCGCAGATTCAGCCTGGGCCTGCACGATATCGAGCGGCGCCAGCGTGCCGACTTCCACACGCGCCTGGTTATCAACAACCAGCTTGTCGGCGAGCTCCATGGCGCGCTGGGCAACTTCAACCGCGCTCTGGGCGAATACCAGATCCCAATACGCGTTGCGAACGTTCGCCAGGGTTTGCGTGATGGTTGCGCGCGCGCTTTCTTCGGAAATGTCGCGGTTGAGCAGGTTAATCAGCAACTGCTGGCGCGTGTTGTCGATGCGGAAGCCGCGCATCAACGGCTGGGAGTAAGCCGCGACCAGGTTGGTCGTGAAACTGGGATTGAACGTCGAGAAGGTGTTGGAGGTCTCGACTCGCGAATTACTCCAGTTGACCGTGTAGCTGCCGCCCCACTTGTTGACGTTCTGCGACAAGCCGAAGTTATAAGTGGTCGTGCCGTTGTTGACCTTCGTGCCACCGTTCAAGCTGCTGGTAGGCAGCTGATACTGATCGCGCAAGCCGACAGTGGAACTGGCGAGGGGTCGATAGGTGTTGCGGAAGCCCGCTACCAGGAAATCCACCGACTGGGGCTCGAGCCGCGCGACTTGAATGTCGAGATTCTTCTCGAGCGCGATCGCCACCGATTCTTCGAGGCGCAGCTCGCGCAGCGCGCCGGACGTCGTCCCCGGCTGGCCGATCCCCGACGACACCGGCGACAGGTCGTTCAGGCCCTGCTCGTAAGTTCTGAGTGCTCCTTGGACAACCGCCTCCTGACGGGCGGCGTCGGATAGCTTCGCTTGGCCGGACGCGGGAGTGGTGGCGGCACACAAGGCTGCCGCAACGAACGTGCTCGTCAAAAATTTCATGGTCTTCAATGGGTCTCGCTACTGGCGTTGGTTCAGTTGCACGCGTGGTCGAAATCGCCCTTGGGCTTGCGATCGCGATCGCGTTCGTGGCGGTCCTTCTCGTGGATTTCCTTGATCAGGGCGTTCTGCTCATCCGTAAGCACGCGGCGGGTGCGGAACAGCTGTAACGTCCGTGTCCGGCTCAACTCGGCGCGAGCCGCCTCGACACGTTCGGCCGCTTGCAGCACCGCGGCTTCATCCGACGTCGCATCGGCGATGACCTTCGATAGCCGATGTTCGGCCTTGTCGAGCGCAGCCTTCTGCGCACGGAATGATGGCTCGGCGGTTTGGAAGATGGCCTCGATGCGGGCGATCTGCTCGGTGCTGAGGTTTGCACCCTTCTGGAACTTCTCTTGCTGCCACCACTTGTAGCTCTGCGCGGCAGCGGGTTGCGCGCCGGCGACAACCAGAGACAAGACTAAACAAATGAACAACTTACGTAGGGTTTGCATGGTTCATTACCGTTACGACCGGACGGCGCCGGGCGTTTACGAATTGAAGGTCGAGGTCAGGCCCCGATCAGGAGCGGCCGAAACGGCGGAAGGCTGCCGAAACCGGCGCTATCGGGGGTCGTGGAACGGGGTCAGTTCGTCCAGGATCTGCAGTTCGCTGGCGCTGCGCACCTGCACGGCGAAGTCCACCTCGCCCAGCAGGCCGTCGTCCTGGGAAATGTTCATGCGGGCCGGCACGTAGCCGTTGACGTTGCTCGCGCTCGGTGCGATCGAGGAGGCCATGGGTGACAGCCGGCGCGTCTGCGTCGGCATCAAGTTGACGATTTGGCCGCCGAGCAAGCCGATGATTAGCCCGGCTGCCGCCGCGACGCTGACCCAACGGCGGTTGACGCCTGAGACCGGGGCCTCGACCTGATTGGCGTGCGGGAAGCGGATGACCTTGGCGGGGTGCCCCAGGTGCGCGAGCCGCGCCAGAATCTTGACCCGCTGCGCATCGAGCGCGCGGTCGTCGAAGTGGGCGTCGGCCTCGGCGTGCGCCGCCGCCCGATACGCCTCGAGTACGGCGTCCTGGCTCGGTTCGGTGACGTCGCGTCCGTTCATGCTTGACCTCCCAACACTGCTCGTAACTTGCGTAACGCGCGGAACAGGTGCACGCGCACCGTGGCCTGGCTCATCCCGGTGGCCGCGCTGATCTCCGCCGGCGTCCGTTCGTCGAGGTGGCACAGCGTGAATACCAGCCGCTGTCGGTCGGGAAGTCCCCCGACCGCTTCAGTCACCTGCGCCCAACGTTCCTTCGCCAGGAGCCGGCGTTCGTTCGACGCCTCGCCTCCGGCCACTTGCTCCACCGGCCGGCCGTCGTCTTCGTCGATCGAGTGGCTGATCCAGCGTTGCTGCCGTACCCGCGCCTTCAGCCGATCGAGCGACGCGTTCACCAGGATGCGAGTGAACCAGACATCGAACGGCAACTCGCTGCGATATTGCTCAATGTGCAGAAACACCTTGACGAAGGCGTCCTGAACGGCTTCATCCGCATCGGACGCATCGCGCAGATATTGAAACGCGATCCGAACCGCGCGGCGCTGCAACAGGGCCACCAACGCGCCGAACCGGTCCCTGGCCGCATCGCGGTCCCCGCGCTCAACAAGCACCTTGATCTCACCAGCCAGGATTGAGGCAGGCGAGGGGTGGGCACCGTCTGCGGGACGGGGCGGGGCGGCGAGGTCGAGGTTAGGCTGTCCTGCCATCTGTTACGGGATTGGGAGTAAACGCGTTTACCCAGTCTAGCAGGCTCGGCCCAAGTCCCCGTACGAGATTGACTTAGCGCCTTTTCAATCTGTACCATTCACCCTTTGGATGCGATCGGGAGATACCGGTCGAGTTTTGGAGTCATATCTCATGAGTACTGCACAGGTGGGTCGGGGCTTGGAAGCCCACGGCGTTCAGAGCTCGAAGCCGGTCCACTTCAACTTGGCGGCGCCCGCGCTGTACGAGCACGCAATCCGTCGCCAGGAGGGCCTGATCGCGGCCGACGGCCCGCTGGTTTGCCGCACCGGCGCACACACCGGCCGGTCGCCCAACGACAAGTTCGTCGTCAAGGAGCCGTCGAGCGAGGCACAGGTCTGGTGGGGCAAGGTCAACAAGCCGATCGAGGCCGCGCAGTTCGACCAGCTGCGGCGCGACATCGTGGCTCACCTGAAGAGCCAGGAACTCTTCGTCCAGGATCTCTACGCTGGCGCAGACGCGGAGTACCGGTTGCCGGTCCGCTTCATCCAGGAATACGCCTGGCACAGCCTGTTCGTCCGCAACCTGTTCATCGTGCCGCCCGCCGGCGACCTGGCGACGTTCGAGCCTCAGTTCACCGTGCTCACGGCGCCGACGCTCAAAGCCGACCCGGCACGCCACGGCACGAGATCGGACGTCGCCATCGCCGTCAATTTTGCTTCCCGCGAGGTGCTGATCTGCGGCACCAGCTACGCCGGCGAAAACAAGAAATCGATTTTCACCGTACTCAACTACCTGTTGCCGCTGCGCAATGTGCTCGCCATGCACTGTTCGGCGAACATTGGTCCGGGCGGCGACACGGCGCTGTTCTTCGGCCTTTCCGGCACGGGCAAGACGACGCTGTCGAGCGACCCGGAACGTCAGCTGATTGGCGACGATGAGCACGGCTGGAGCGATCGCGGGGTGTTCAACTTCGAGGGTGGCTGCTACGCCAAGATGATTCGCCTCTCGGCCGAGGCCGAGCCGCAGATCTACCAGACGACCCGCCGCTTTGGCACCGTGCTCGAGAACGTGGTGATGGATCCCGGCACGCGCGCACTCAACTTTGACGACGCCTCGCTGACCGAGAATACGCGCGGCGCGTACCCGATCGAGTTCATCGACAACGCGGTGCCGTCAGGCAGCGGCGGTCATCCGACGAACATCATCATGTTGACGGCCGACGCCTACGGCGTGCTGCCGCCGATTGCGCGCCTGTCGGCTGAGGGCGCGATGTATCACTACCTCTCGGGCTACACGGCAAAGGTGGCCGGCACCGAAAAGGGCGTCACCGAGCCGAGCGCGACGTTCAGCACCTGCTTCGGGGCGCCGTTCCTGCCGCTCAACCCCAACGTCTACGCGAAGCAACTCGGCGAGCGCATTGCGAAGCACCAGTCGCGTGTGTGGCTGGTGAACACCGGTTGGACCGGTGGCCCGCACGGTGTCGGCACACGCATGAAGATCGCCTACACGCGGGCGATGATTCGCGCCGCGCTGTCGGGTGCGCTCGACCAGGCGGGCTACACCCGTCACCCGGTTTTCAACATCGAGGTGCCGACGTCGGTGCCTGACGTGCCGGCGGCGATTCTCGACCCCCGCGGAACGTGGACGGACAAGGCCGCCTACGACACGCAAGCCGCCAAGCTGGCCCGGATGTTCGTCGAAAACTTCAAGACCAACTTTGCCGACGCCGACGCCGCGGTCGCCTCGGCAGGCCCGACGCTCTAAGCGATGACCTACGAGGCCGTGATCGGGCTGGAAATCCATGCCCAACTGCTGACGGCCACGAAGATCTTCTGCGGCTGTTCGACGGCGTTTGGGGCGCCGCCTAACGCCCACGCGTGCCCGGTGTGCGTCGGGCTGCCCGGTGCGCTGCCCGTGCTCAATCGGCGCGCGGTCGACCTGGCGGTGACGGCGGCCCTGGCGCTCGGCTGCGACGTGCAGGAGCGCTCGGTCTTCGCCCGCAAGAACTATTTTTATCCCGACCTGCCGAAGGGTTACCAGATCTCGCAGTTTGAGCTGCCGCTGGCGCTTGGCGGCGGGTTGCAGATGCCGTCGTCGGTCGGCGGCCGCTTCGTGAAGCTGACGCGCATCCACATGGAAGAAGATGCCGGCAAGTCGCTGCATGAAGGTTTCGCCGATTCCGATCGCAAGACCTATCTCGATTTCAATCGCAGCGGTGTGCCGTTAGTCGAGATTGTGAGCGAGCCCGACATGCGATCGGCGGCAGAAGCGGCGATGTTCTTCGAGACGCTGCGGCAGATCCTGGTGTGGCTCGGGGTCAACGACGGCAACATGGACGAAGGCAGCTTGCGCTGCGACGCCAACGTCTCGGTGCGCCGGCAGGGCGAGACCAGGCTGGGGACCAAGGCCGAGGTGAAGAACGTCAACTCGTTCCGCTATCTCGAGAAGGCGATCGAATATGAGATCGGCCGGCAGATCGACCTGCTCGATCACGGCGGCCGCGTCGTGCAGGAGACCCGCCTGTTTGACGCTGCCCGCGGCACCACGCACTCCATGCGAAGCAAGGAAGAAGCGCATGATTATCGCTATTTCCCCGAGCCGGACCTGCCGCCGCTGGTGGTCGACGAGGCTCGTCGCGCGAGGATTGTGGCAACGATCCCAGAGCTGCCCGAAGCGCGCCGCCAGCGATTGATTGCCGCTTATGGCATTCCCGAATACGACGCGGCCCTGCTGACGCAGACACGCGGGGTGGCCGACTACTTCGAAGAAACCGCGCGCCGTTCAGGTAACCCGAAGGCTGCCAGCAACTGGGTGATGGGCGAAGTGCTGCGCAACATGAAGGAGCGCGCGATCGCGATTGAAGCAGTGCCGATCACACCGTCCGCGCTCGCCGGCCTGATCGCGATTGTCGAGAACGGCACCATCAGCTCGACGGTGGCCAAGGACGTGTTCGCGAAGATGTACGAGACCAGTCGCGACGCCGCCGAGATTGTCGCCGCCGAGGGCCTGGCGCAAATTTCGGACTCGTCGAGCCTCGCGCCGATGGTTCAGCGCGTGCTGGCCGCGAATCCCGAGGTGGTCGCCGAGATCAAGGCCGGCAAGGATCGCAAGTTCCAGTTCCTGGTAGGCCAGGTGATGAAGGAAACCAAGGGCAAGGGCGACCCCAAGCTCGTCACCGACCTGATGCGCGCCGCCATCGGGGCGTAGCCGATGCTGATACGAGCGGCGGGAGCGTATCTCGTCGCCGCGGTGGTGCTGACCTGGCCGCTCGCGACCCAACTCACCACCCGTCTCGGCGCGCTCGAAGGCGCCGGCGATCCTTACCTGAATCTCTGGATTCTCGGCACCGGCATGAAGGCGTGGCTTGCCGATCCCGCCGCGGTGCTATCCGGAACGGTGTTCAACGCCAATATCTTTCATCCGGCCGCCGGATCGCTGACGTTTTCGGACCATTTGCTGCTGCAATCGATGGTGATGGCGCCGCTTTACGCGGTGACCCACAATCTCGCGCTCGCGTATAACGTGCTGCTGCTGGTGTCGATCGCCCTGAGCGGGGTCGCGATGCACGCGCTGGTGAAGGGCGTGACCGGCTCGACGCCCGCGGCGTTCGTCGCGGGCTTGGCCTGGGCGTGCTGGCCGTATCGGACCGCACACCTGTTGCACCTGCAGTTGCAGTCGCTGTATTTTCTGCCTCTCGTTTTTCTCGCGCTCTATCGGCTAGCCGCCGCACGCCGCAAGGTTGATGCGGGACTGCTCGGGCTGTGGGCGGGTCTGCAGGCCGTGTCGTCGGTCTATTACGGGGTGATGACGGCGGTGGCCCTCGGGGTGGCGGCACTGGCGGTGGCATGGTCGAGCGGGCAGTGGCGTGGCCGGCGGTTCTGGTCACGTGTCGCATTGGCGGCAGCCGTCGGGGCCCTTGTCGTCGCGCCGGTGGTGTGGCCTTACTGGCAGTCGCAACAGCGCGAGGGATTTGGCCGCAACCTCTACGAGGCGGCCGCACACGCGGCCTCGGTGCAGAGCTACACACAAGTACCACCCGACAACCTGGTGTACGGGCTCACCGGGGTGATGACGCCGCGGGCGCCGGGCCCAGGCGAGCGAGACCGCCGCCACGTTGAACACCAGATGTTCCCGGGCTTCGTGCTGGTGGGCCTTGCTGCCCTGGGGTTGTGGCGGGGCTGGCGCAGCGATGCGCGTCCCGTGGTGGTCTCCGCCTTCGCCCTCGTGGTGACCGGCCTGATGTTGTCGCTTGGCCCCGAAGGCGTACGGCCGCTGTACGCGTGGTTCGCCGATCACGTGTTTGGATTCGAGGCCATTCGTGCGCCCGCCCGGTTCGCCGTCATTCTCATGCTGGGCCTATGCGTGCTCGCGGCCGTCGGCGTCGCGAAGGCGCGGCTCAAGTCGGGCGTAATCGCCGGCCTCCTCGCCTTGATGTGTCTCGAGTACCTCAATGCGCCGCTGGCGCTGGTGGCCGCGCCGCCGGCATCCACTGCGACCGGCCGCTGGTTGGCCGATGCAAGTGGAGCAGGCGCGGTGCTCTACCTTCCGCTGACACTGGATCGCGACAACTCGCCCTTCATGGTGCAGTCGCTCGAGCACGGCCGGCCGATCGTCAACGGATACAGCGGCCAGCGCCCGTCGTTTTACACGTCCCTGGTTGACGCGCTCGCCGACCCTTCGTCGGCGGAAGCGCGCGCCACGCTGAAGGAGCTCAACGTGCGGTTCGTGGTCAGTCCGAGTGATCTGCCTGGAGCCGGGCAACCGGCCTCACCATTTGTCGAACAGGCACGGTTTGCAGAAGCGGCGATTTACGAAGTGGTCTGGACTCCTGAGAGCGAGTCGGCGCTGGATGAGGTCGCGATTGCCGAGCCGCCGCCCCCGGGCGTTCCGCCGTTCAAGGTCGGGGAGACCGCGACCTACGACGTGCAATGGCTGAACGGGCCGCTGGATCTCACCGCGGGGCAGATCTCACTGAGCGTCGTTGCGCCTGAAGCGAGGGACCGCGATGGTGCGGGCGCCTTGCCGGCGTGGGTGTTCGAAGTGGCAGTGGACACGGCGCCGTGGGTATCGCGCTTCTTCGAGGCGCACGATCGCTTCCGCACCGCTGCCGACGCGGCGCTTCGGCCCCTGTTGCATCAGCGTGCCCTCCGTGAGGGCCGCCGCGCGGTCGATCGGGCCTATGCCTACGACCATCCAGCGCGTCGCGTCAGCTCCGGCGACAGCCCGGCGGCGGCGCGCAATGCCTCGGCGATGTCCCTTCCGTTACCGGTTGGAGCGCGCGATGCCCTGACCGCGCTGTGGTACATCCGGACCATGCCCGTTGCGCCCGGATACGCTCTGGCGATGCCCCTGAACGAAGCCGGCCGCAGCTATGCGCTGACCGTCTCGGTGCCGGCTCGCGAAATTATTTCGATCGATGGCGCGCCAATCTCAGCGTTACGCGTCGAGCCGCGATTCTCGGCGCGCGTGCAGCGCCGGCAAGCCATCGAATCCACCATCTGGCTGAGCGACGATGCACGGCGCGTGCCCTTGTTGGTGGAAGTGGCGGCCGGATTCGGCCGGGTGCGACTGAAGCTAGTAGACTACCGTCAGTGATCGAGACCAAGGGGCTCGGGAAGGTTTACGGACGCGGGCTATTTGCCTTGCGTGATCTGAACCTCACGATCGACAAAGGCGAGTTCGTGTTCCTCACGGGCCCGAGCGGTGCCGGCAAGAGCACGTTGCTGCGCCTGCTGCTGTTGCAGGAACGGCCGACCGAGGGCGAGGTCATGGTCGCCGGGCGCAACCTCTCGCTCCTCACGCGCAATGAAGTGCAGGCCTACCGGCGCACCGTCGGCTTCGTCTTCCAGGACTTCAAGCTGATCCCCACCAAGACGGTGTTCGAGAACGTCGCGTTCGTGCTCCGCGTGCTCGGCATGCCGGTGGAGCAGCAGCGCCGGCGCACCTACCAGGTCCTGAAGTGGGTCGGCCTGCAGCATCGTTTGAACTCCCGGCCCGAGGAACTGTCGGGTGGCGAGCAGCAGCGGGTGGCGATCGCCCGCGCATTGGTCAACGAGCCGCACCTGGTGCTGGCCGACGAGCCGACCGGCAATCTCGATCCCGATCTCTCGCTGGAGATCATGAACCTGTTTCGCGACATCAATGCGAGTGGAACGACCGTGGTGGTCGCCACCCACGACCGAGAACTGATTAAGTGGGTGGGCCGGCGGGTCGTTCAACTCGAACACGGCAAGCAGGCCGGACTGCCAGAGGCGCCCAAGTGACCGTGGTTGGCTACGCCTTCGAAGAAGCGTGGGCCAGTGTCCGTCGGGCTGGACGTTCAGCCGCGGTCTCGGTCGGCACGATTGCAATCGCGTTCATCACGCTTGGCGGATTCCTGCTGGTGTCGGTGAACGTGCAGCGTGTGCTGGACCGCTGGCTCGAATCGGCCGAGATGTCGGTGTATTTACATGACGACCTTTCCGACGACTTGCGGACGGCGCTCGAACTTCACGTTCGGCAACAGCCGGCGGTAGCGGCGGTTGAGTACGTGTCGAAGGAGCAGGCGCTCGAGCGCTTCCGCGCAGATTTCCCAGAGCTGCTTGACGTCACCACGTCGGCGGCGCAGAACCCGTTTCCCGCCGCCCTTGAGATTCGGTTGCGCACCGACGCTGCCGGCGCGGCGGCCATTGACGACCTCACCACCGGACTCGCCGGCAAGGATGGCGTTGCCGACGTTCGCTACGATCGTGGTTGGCTGACGCGGCTCATGGGCCTGGTGACGACCGCGCGATTCGCGGCGGCGGTGATCGCGGGCGTGCTGATGCTGGGTGCGGCCTTCACGGTGGCCGCGGTGGTCCGGCTCTCGCTGCACGATCGCCGCGACGAGCTCGACATCATGCAACTGGTCGGCGCGCCGTTCAGCTACATCCGGGGGCCGTTCATCGTCGAGGGCCTGTTGCTCGGCGGGGCCGGGGCGGCGCTGGCCCTGGCGGCGATCGGGCTGCTGTATTCGAGCGTGGCCCGCTGGCTCGGCCCCGACCTCGTGGGGCTGGCGGCGGCGGGGGAGCTGCATTTCCTGGGTATTCGGGAGGTCATCATCATGATGGTGGGCGGCTTGGGCGTGGGCGCCGCGGCTGGGACGGTCGCCTCGCGTGCGGCCAAATGAACGACCGGTCAAATGAAACGGGACGTCTTTGAATGTCGCCCCGTTGACACATTCATCCGAACGCCCTACACTGATTTTCATCCCATATGTCGAGGGCGAGGAACCGAATCCCGCGCTTTCTAATGGATAGTGCCGTTCCGGCCAGCGTGTCGGCGCTTTCCGAGTTCTACCGCGAAGAATTTCTCAAGCATCATCGATGCTTGCAGGAACAGCGCGAATATTTCAGCGCCCAGGCGATCAACAACGCCGAGTCGGCACTCCTGAAAATCATTGCCGAAGTCGATCGGCTCTCTGCAGAAGCCGACGCCGATCAAGTCATTTCCCAGTTACTCCGCGAGTTCGACGTGGTGACCGGCCTGTCCGGCTGGTCCGACCCCTGCAAGGTCCACTGACAGTTCCGCTCGCAACGCTCAAGCAAGACCTGAACGCCATTGTTCGCGCTGGCGTCGATGCGGTCAGCGCCGCGCGAGTCGTCGAGCGCGCCCTGGCAGATCGAGTGCTGGCGGAGGTGCTCACCACCCGCCCCTTGCACATCGTCGCGGTCGGCAAGGCCGCTGCGCCCATGGCCGCAGCATTCATGGCGGTGCCGCACCTCTCAATTCAGCAAGCGGTCGCGATTGGCACCCACATCGATGTGGCGCTGCCCGACGGCCTCGAGTGGATTGAGTCCAGCCATCCGTTTCCCGACGCGCGAAGCGAAACGGCCGGCCGCCGTGCCTTGACCGTTGCCCAGGAGGTGCACTCGGGCGAGGTGCTGGTTATCTTGCTGTCTGGCGGCGCCTCGGCACTGATGACGTCACCCATTGCCGGCATTTCCCTCGACGACAAGGTGACCACGACTCGACTGATGATGAACGCCGGTGCCGACATCCACGCATTGAACACCGTGCGCCGCCATCTCTCGAGGGTCAAGGGCGGCCGGCTGGCAGCGGCGTGTATAGGCACCACCATCACCCTGGCGCTGTCGGATGTCGTTGGCGATGATCTGAACACCATCGGCTCGGGCCCTGGTGTCGCTGACGCCACGACGTGGAGCGATGCCTCGGCTGCTCTCGCGCGATTTGGTGGCAGCGATCACCTGCCCTCCGTTCAGGCCGTGATGCGGCGCGGAGTGGCCGGCGAGCTGCCTGATACGCCCAAGGCTGGGCACGGGTCGTTGTCGCGGGCAAGCGCCAAGGTCATTGGTGGCCGACTGGACGCCATGGCAGGTGCCCGCGCTGCCGCTGAAGCGCGCGGCTACGCCGTCATGACCATCGAAGACCCAATTGTCGGCGAGGCGAGGGTCGCCGGACCTGCCTGGCTGCAGCGGGTCGGCGAAATGACGCGTGGGGTGCCGAAGCCCGTGTGCGTGATCTCGGGAGGCGAAACTACGGTTCGCGTGACCGGTGATGGCCAGGGCGGCCGCAACCTCGAGTTCGTTCTGTCGATAGCGGGGGCCCTGGCTGGCCAGGGCGCGATCGCAGCCGTGAGCATCGGTACCGACGGCGTCGACGGCTCATCAGGAGTCGCCGGGGCGGTGGTGGACTCGACAACCGTCGCGCGCGCCGCGGCGGCTCGACTCGAAGCGCCGGGCCACTATCTTGCAACAAACAATTCAGTCGCGTTTTTTAGGCCCCTGGACGACGTCATTCGACTGGGTCGCACCCATACCAATGTCGGTGATTTACAAGTGATCGTGATTCATGAATCGTGAAGACCTCCTCCGCCAAATGCGGGCCAAAGTGCCGCATCCGGCGACCGCGCGCGAACTTCTGAGCGTGCTCCGCATTCCCCGCGACGACCGGGTCGAGTTCAAGCGCCTCCTGCGTCACCTTGTAAACGACGGGGACCTCATCCTGATCAAGGGCAAGCTCTACGGAATGCCCGACCGAATGGATCTGGTGGTTGGCAAGCTCGACGGGCATTCGTCGGGCATCGGCTTCGTCACGCCCGAACGACCCATCGAGGGATTGACTCGCGACATATTTGTTGCCGCTCACAACCTCGCCGAGGCTCTGCACGGCGACCGAGTGGTCGTGCGCATTGAGCGTTACCGGGAAGACGGCCGCGCCGAAGGCAAGATCGTCCAGGTGCTCGAGCGTGCCGCCAGCAGCATTGTCGGGCGGTTCGACGTTGACCCCTCGGGCCTCGCGTTTGTCGTTCCCTTCGACAAGCGCCTGACCGCCGAGGTGCAGATCCCGCGCGGCGAGACCATGGACGCCAGTGCGGGCCAGATGGTGACCGTGACCGTGACGCGCTGGCCGACCCCGACGCGTGGCCCGGCCGGCCGCATCACCGAGATTCTCGGCGACATCAACGACCCCGGTGTCGACACCGAGATCATCCTGCGCAAGCACGGCATCCCCGACGAGCACGGTGCCGACGCGGTGGCCGAGGCCACCAGCATTGGCGGCGCCGTGCGCGAGAAAGACCTGGCGGGCCGCACCGACTTCCGCGACCGCACCGTCGTGACCATTGACGGCGAGCATGCGCGCGATTTCGACGACGCGATCTCGATCGAACGGCTGCCCAACGGCCACTATTGGCTGGGGGTGCATATCGCCGACGTCGCGCACTCGGGGCGCCACGGCTCGGCGCTCGACGCCGAGGCCTTCGAACGCAGCACCTCGGTGTATTTCCCCGAACGCGCCATCCATATGTTCCCGTCGCAACTGTCGACCGGGCTCTGCAGCCTCAATCCGCACGTCGACCGGCTGGTGCAGTCGTGCTTGATGGAGGTGACCGGCAAGGGCGACGTCGTACGACACGAGATGCACGACGGCATCATTCGTAGCGACGCGCGCATGACCTACACCGGAGTCAACGCCATCTTGTCGGACCGCGATCCCGAGACGATGGCGAAATACGAGCCGCTGATTCCGATGTTCGAGATGATGCGCGGCCTGTTCGAGATTCTCAATGGCCGTCGTCGCCGGCGCGGGTCGGTCGATTTCGACCTGCCCGAGGCGCAGGTGGTGCTCGACCAGGACGGCTTCATCGCCAACATCATCGCGTCCGAGCGTAACGTCGCGCACCGGATCATCGAAGAGTTCATGCTGCTGGCCAATGAAACGGTGGCTGGACATCTCGAATCGCACGGCATGCCTGCGCTCTACCGCATTCACGAGAAGCCCGATCCGCTCAAGGTGATGCAGTTCGAGGAGTTTGTCAGCGCGTTCGGATTCAGCCTGGGCGCGACCGATGGCAGCGTGACGCCGCGGCACTTCCAGAAGCTGGTCGACAAGATCCGCGGCAATCCGGCGGAGCGGCCGATTGCATTCCTGATGCTCAGGACCATGCAAAAGGCCAGGTATGACCCCACCAACGTGGGCCACTTCGGCCTGGCCGCCGAGACTTACACCCACTTCACGTCGCCGATTCGCCGCTATCCGGACCTGATCGTGCATCGCCTGCTGCGCGAGCTGCGGCACACGAAGGTCAGCGACGAACGCCGCGCCGAGTTGGAAGAAGACCTGCCTGAAGTCGGCCGGCACACCTCGGAGATGGAGCGCCGGGCGGCGGAAGCCGAGCGCGAGATCCTGCAGTGGAAGAAGGTGCGTTTCATGGCCGACAAGGTTGGCGATGCCTTCGACGGCTACATCACCGGTGTCGCGCCATTCGGCATGTTCGTGGAGTTGATCGACCACTACGTCGAGGGCCTGATCCACGTCACGACGATGGCCGATGACTATTACCGCTATCGCGAGACGCAACACGCGCTGTTCGGAGAGAACAGCAAGAAGCTTTACCGGCTCGGCGATCGTGTCCGAGTCCAGATCATCAAGGTCGACATGGAGCGCAGGCAGATCGACCTTGGCCTTGAGGACGTGCTCGAGAAGCTTCGCAGGGACGACCGCAGCCGCGGACCGAGCCGCAGTTCCGCGCGACCAAAGAAAGAGCAACGGAAAGGGACTGCGGAGGAGCGGCGTCGCCGCAAGACCCAGCGGCCCGGCAAGACCGAACGCAAGGCGAAGAAGCGGCGATGACCAACGTGGTGGTCGGAACGGCCGGTCACATCGATCATGGCAAGAGCACGCTGGTACGCGCGCTCACCGGCATCGATCCCGACCGCCTGAAAGAAGAGAAGGCGCGCGGCATCACCATTGAGCTGGGGTTTGCTCACACGACCATCGGGGACGTGCAAGTCGCGTTCGTCGATGTCCCCGGGCACGAGCGATTTGTGCGGACCATGCTGGCCGGCGTTGGCGGCATCGACTGCGTGATGTTGATCGTGGCGGCTGACGAATCGGTAATGCCGCAAACTCGCGAGCACTTCGACATCTGCCGCCTGCTCCGCATTCCGCGCGGAATCGTGGTGCTGACCAAGTCAGACCTGGCCGACGCCGATACGCGCGAACTGGTCCGGCAGGATGTTGCCGATCTGGCCAAGGGGACGTTCCTCGAGTCGGCCCAGGTGATCGAAGTGTCGGCGGCCACCGGTGAGGGGCTCGACCGGCTGCGCGATGCGATTGTCTCGGAGGCGAAGGCCGTCACCGCACGGCCACTCACGGGCGCTGTGCGCCTGCCGATCGACCGTACCTTCACCATGAAGGGGTTTGGCACGGTCATCACCGGCACGCTGGTGTCGGGACGCATTGGCATTGACGACGAACTGGTGATGTTGCCGTCCGGTCGCCGCGTGAAGGCGCGCGGAATCCAGGTGCATGGCGCCGCGGCGAGCGGCGCGTCGGCCGGTCAACGCACCGCCATCAACCTGGGCGGCATCGAGGTGGGGGAGGTCGCGCGCGGAGAAACACTCGCGCAGCCGGATTCCCTTAGCGTGACGCGGCGCGTCGACGCCGTGATCGACCTGGTCGAGACGACGAAGGCACTGAAGCACGGCGCGCGGGTGCGCCTGCACAACGGTACGGCCGAAGTGCTGGGCCGCGTGTCGATCGCCGGCGCCGACCACCAGCTCGAACCGGGCGCGCGCGCATTCGTGCGGCTGCGCCTCGAAACGCCGGCGGTGCTCACACGCGGTGACCGCTTCATCATTCGCGCCTACTCACCGCCCATTACGATCGGGGGCGGGGTGGTGCTCGACGCGGCGCCCACCCGGCCCGGCGTGCGTTCGGCCGACGGCCTGGCCAGCCTGGCTGCACTGGATTTCGACCCGGCGCGTCATGACGCCGATGCGGTGGCGGCCATGATTACTGCGGCGGGACTCGCCGGTCTGCCGCGCGACGTGTTGGTGTCGCGCGCGGGGGTCGACGTCAACGCCGTCGTGGGGATGATCGAGGCGCTGGCCAGGCACCACATTGTCGCGGTAGGGGAGCGCGTCGTGGCGAATGCGCATCTTGCGCGCGCCAAGGATGCGCTCGTGAAACTGGTTACGGCGTTTCATCGCGCACAGCCGCTGAGCGATGGCCTGCCGCGCGAGGAGGCGCGGGAGAAGGTGGCCGGACGCGTCGACGCCATACTCTTCGAGAGGGTGGTTGACGACCTGAAGAAGGCCCGGACCTTGGTCGGGACGGATCGCCTGGCACTGACCACCCACTCGGTTGCCGGTTCAGGCGAAGACGCGCGCATCAAGGCTGCCATCGCCGCGGCGTACCAGGCAGCTGGCCTCAAGCCGCCAGATGTGCAGGCGATTCAGGCCGCGGCGGCCGCGCCAACCGCGATCGTCGAAAAGATCATCGCGGTGCTGATCCGGGAGAAGGTCCTGGTGCGGCTCGACACGCTGACGTTCCACGCCGACGCGCTGCAGACGCTGAAGGAAGACATCCGCGGACTGAAGGCCGCGGCCACAGGCGGCACGGCCACGGTCGATGTGGCGGCCTTCAAGGACCGGTATGGCATGTCGAGGAAATTCGCGATCCCGCTGTTGGAATATCTCGACCGGGAGCGCGTGACGAGACGAACGGGTGACGCCCGCCTCGTCCTCTAACGGGACTACTTTTCGTCGGTGCTCTCTTGCTTCAATCCGCTTTTGAAGTTCTTGATGCCGGCGCCGATGCCCTTGCCAAGTTCGGGCAGCCGGTTGGCGCCAAAAATGAGAATCACAATTGCCAGAATAATGAGCATTTCCGGCATTCCGATAGGGCCAAACAGACCAAGCATGGAAGCTCCTTGGGATCGCGGAAAACTGCGACCGCAGCCCGATTGTAGCACTCCTGCCTGTTGCACCTCCGCCAGCTCGCCGCCCGTGAGGCCGTTTGTCCTGTATGGGCGTCAAACCAGTATGGCTCTGGCTTTGCACTTGTCAGCCCCGAACCCCTCGGTCAGAATGGCCGTGGGTTAACTACCCAAGCTAATGTCCGAGTCCACACCCACGCGCTCCGTTCCCGACACTCGTTCGGCGCCGCTGCACTTATCGGACCGACCGGTTGAGCTGCGCTTTTCGTTCGAAGGGCGACAGTCGAGCGTTGGGGTAGGCGCGTCGGTGGCCGCGCACCTGGGCGCCGCCCTGATCATCCTGCTCGCACTCCGGTTTGCCCCGCAGCCCAGTGCAGCGGAGTTTCTCCCCGATGCGCCCATCAACGACATTGTCTGGCTGGCCGTGCCCGGCCCCGGTGGAGGCGGTGGCGGCGGCGGCAACAAGGCGCCAGAACCTCCCCGCAAAGCAGAGCTTCCAGGCAAAGACAAGATCACGGTGCCGGTCGAAAAGGCGCCGACGCCAAAGCCCGATCCTCCCAAGGCTGAACCGCCCCCGGCAGAATTGTTGATCCCAGCGCAGACGATGGCGTCTGCTGAGCAAACGTTGCCCGGCGTCATCCAGCCCAGCGCGCCCGCCGTCAGTGAGTCGCAAGGCGCCGGTACGGGTGGCGGCGCAGGCACAGGCACCGGGCAGGGCATTGGCGCCGGTCAAGGCTCTGGCCTGGGCGACGGCCGTGGCGGCGGCACTGGAGGCG
Source organism: Acidobacteriota bacterium (assembly GCA_031392125.1). Lineage (GTDB taxonomy): Bacteria > Acidobacteriota > Vicinamibacteria > Vicinamibacterales > UBA2999 > 12-FULL-67-14b. The sequence continues at coordinate 17,605 of JANMUX010000169.1, forward strand.
GCGCCTATCGCCCTGGCGCCGGCATCACGTTGCCGCAGGTGCTGAGCGAAGTGAAGCCGGCCTACACCGCCGACGCCATGCGCGCCAAAGTGCAGGGCTCGGTGTGGCTCGAATGCATCGTCATGCCGGATGGATCGGTTGGCGAGGTGAAAGTCACGCGTTCGCTAGACCCGATCTTTGGGCTCGACCAGGAAGCCATCAAGGCCGCCAAGCGATGGCGGTTTCGCCCCGGCATGCGCCAGGGCGAGCCCGTACCGGTGATCATCACGATCGAACTGACGTTCACGCTTCGCTAACCGGCGGGTAAGTCAGGTACCATTAGTCCGCTTGCTTACCGCTGCCTCGCCTAACCCCACTCTTTCCGCCGAAGTCGCGCGACGTCGCACATTCGCCATCATCTCTCACCCCGACGCGGGCAAGACCACGCTGACCGAGAAGCTGCTGCTCTACGCCGGCGCCATCGAACTGGCCGGTGCGGTGCGCGGGCGCAAGTCTGAACGCGCGGTGGTGTCGGACTGGATGGACATTGAGCGCGAACGCGGCATTTCGGTGACCTCGGCAGCCGTCGAGTTCGACATCGGCGAGCACCACCTGACCCTGCTCGACACACCTGGCCACAAGGACTTCAGCGAAGACACCTACCGCACGCTGTTCGCCGTCGACGGCGTGGTCATGGTCATTGACGCAGCGAAGGGTATCGAGGCGCAGACGCGCAAGCTGTTCGAGGTCTGCAAACTGCGCCGGCTGCCGGTCCTGACGTTTATCAACAAGCTCGATCAGCCGTCGCGCGATCCATTCGACCTGCTGGATGAGATCGAACGCGTGCTCGGCATACACGCCGTACCGATGAACTGGCCGATCGGCAGCGGCGACCGGTTCCGCGGCGTGTTCGACCTCCAGCAGGCGGTCGTGCACTTCTACGAGCGCAAGGGCCGCGCGCAGGAGGCGCCGGTCCAGGTATCGTCCGCGCATGATCCCAGGCTCGCGGAGCTGTTGGGGCAAGAGGCCTGGCAGCACCTGATCGATGAGACCTCGCTCGTTTCCGGTGCCGGCACCTCGTTCGACCGTGATGCCTACCTGGATTTCAAGCACACGCCGGTCTTCTTCGGCAGCGCCCTCTCGAACTTCGGCCTCGAGCCGTTCCTGAAGGCGTTGACCGAGCTGGCGCCGGCGCCTGGCCCTCGCATGAGTGACCACGGCCTGGTGGCGCCCGAGTGGCCGCACTTCAGCGGGTTCGTCTTCAAGATCCAGGCGAACATGAACCGCCGGCATCGCGATCGCATCGCCTTTCTGCGGGTCTGCTCGGGCGTGTTCGAGAAGGACATGGTGATTACCAACGCGCGCGAGGGTGCCGAGATTCGGGCTTCGCGTCCCTACCGGTTCTTCGGCGGCAAGCGCGAGACCATTGAGCGGGCTTATCCCGGTGATGTGGTGGGCCTGGTCAACCCGGGTCAGTTCGGGATCGGCGACACGCTCTACAGCGACAAGCCACTGAAGTACCCGGCCATCCCGCGGTTCCCGGCCGAGCATTTCGGCATCGCGCGCCTGCGCGATGTTCGCTTCAAGCAGTTCGACGACGGCATCCGCCAGTTGGAGGAAGAGGGGCTGATGCAGGTCCTCTACCCGACGGTCGGACGTCGCGAGCCGATTCTCGGCACCGTCGGTCCACTGCAGTTGGAAGTCTTGAAGGCGCGGCTCGAGAACGAATATAACGTCGCCTGCGATGTCGACTCGCTGCCCTACAAGGCGGCGCGCTGGGTAGTGGGACCGGCCGACAAGATCGCCGCGATGTCGGCCTCGACGGCCGGTACTCGCAGCGCGTCGGACCGCGACGGCCGGCCGATGATCCTGTTCGAATCGGAATGGGCGCTCGAGTACTGCGAGCGGAACAATCCGGATGTCAGGTTGCTCGCGGTGATGCCTTAGGCCTTCGGTAGGGCTCGCTTCGCTCGTGGGGCTCGTGCCTTCGGCGGCGTGGGTCTGATAGGGCAAAGAAAAAGGCCCGGAAGCATTGCTCCCGGGCCTTTCGACTTTCCCCTAGGCACCTTAAGGCACCCCTAGGCACCCGCAAGAGGTGCTCTTAGTACATGCCGCCCATACCGCCGCCGGGCATTCCGCCGCCGCCCGCCGATTCCTTCTTCTCTTCCGGAATGTCGCAGATGAGCGCTTCCGTGGTGAGCAGGAGTGAGGCGATGGACGAAGCGTTCTGCAGGGCATTGCGGACGACCTTG
>JANMUX010000223.1:0-8003 GCA_031392125.1 Acidobacteriota bacterium
GCAGGAGCTCGAGCGCCTGGGCAGCAATCGCATCATCAAGGTGGACGTGCGGGTGATTGCCGCCACCAACAAGAACCTCGAGGAAGAGATCGACCGCCACACCTTTCGCGAGGACCTGTTCTATCGCTTGAACGTGGTGCCGATTCACGTGCCGGCGCTGCGCGAGCGGCGCGACGACATTCCGGCGCTGGTCCGCCATTTTGCCGACCTGTTCGCGCGCGACAACAACTTTCGTCGCAAGACGTTGACCGCGGCAGCGATGGAACGGCTGCGGCAGCAGCATTGGCGCGGGAACATTCGCGAACTCCGCAACTTTGTCGAGCGCCTGATGATCATGACCAGTAGCGAAGCGATTGACGCCGGCGACATTCCCGAGGGTGGCGCCATTCGTGGCGACGCGCCAATGCTGGCCGGCGCCGCCGACGGCGTGGCGGCGGTTCCCGTGGCCCCGGTCTGGATGCAGGCCACCACCCTGCAGGAATTCAAGTCGGGATCGGAACGCGCGTACTTGGTGGCCAAGCTGAGAGAGAATGGATGGAACATCTCGAAGACGGCCGAGGAGATCGATACGCCGCGCAGCAATCTTTACAAGAAACTCGAGCAGTACCAGATTTCGCAGGAGAAAGACGGAAACTAGACTCGCCGCAGTGAGCCGGGTAATCGCTGCCGCCAGAAACCCCGCCGCAAGGTGGGAAGTGCTGGCGGGAGAGGAAAGTCCGAACTCCACAGGGCAGTGCGCCGGGTAACCCCCGGGCGGGGCAACCCGACGGATAGTGGCACAGAAAATATACCGCCCTGAGCGAGGCGGCGCCGGCCGAATGGCCCGGCGTCGTCGAGTCGAAGGGTAAGGGTGAAATGGTGGGGTAAGAGCCCACCGCGCTCTTGGTAACAAGAGTGGCAGGCCAAACCCCGCACGGAGCAAGACCAAATAGGGAAGCGAACGATGGCGGCCCGCCTAAAGCTTCCGGGTAGGTTGCTCGATCCCGTCAGCAATGCCGGGACTAGAGGAATGATTACCCTCGCGGCGCTCGCAAGGGCGCCGTGGGACAGAATTCGGCTTATAGGCTCACTGCGGCACTTTTCGGATCAGGGAAGGGAACGCGAACGCTCGTATGGCTCACTATCTCGTCACCGGAGGCGCAGGCTTCATCGGTTCGCACTTATCGGCAGGACTGCTTGCACGTGGACACCAGGTGCGCGTCGCCGACAACCTGGTCACCGGTTTTCGCCACAACCTCCAGACTGGAGTGGAGTTCGTGGCCGCTGACATGGCAGACCCGGAAGCGGCGAAGGCTGCGGTGGCCGGCGTCGACTACGTGCTGCACCAGGCGGCCATTCCGTCGGTGCCGCGGTCGGTAAAGAATCCCGCCGAGTCGCATCGCGCCAACGTCGACGGCATGCTCAACATCCTGATTGCGGCGCGTGACGCCGGGGTCAAGCGCGTGGTGTTTGCCGGCTCGTCGTCGGTCTACGGCGACCAGCCGACGCTGCCCAAGCGCGAAGACATGCACACCAAGCCGATGACGCCCTACGCGCTGCAGAAGTTGGTGAGCGAGCAGTATGGCCAGATGTTCACGCAGCTCTACGGCCTCGAGGTCGTGACCACGCGCTACTTCAATGTCTTCGGCCCGCGGCAGGACCCGGGCTCGCCGTACTCCGGCGTGATCTCGCTGTTCATCAAGGCGCTGCTCGAAGGCACGCGCCCGGTCATTTACGGCGACGGCGGGCAGACGCGCGACTTTACGTTCGTCAGCAACGTGGTGGATGGCGTATTGAAGGCCGCCGACGCCCCGTCGGTGGGCGGCGAAGTGTTCAACCTGGCCACCGGTGGGCGTGTGTCGCTCAATGAACTGCTGGCGGCGTTGAAGAAGATTGTCGGTTCGGACATCGAACCGATTTACGAGGCCGCCCGCATGGGCGACGTGCGCGATTCGCAGGCCGACATCGCCAAGGCCGAGCGCCTGCTGGGCTACCGGCCGACCGCGACGCTGGAAGACGGGCTGCGCGAGACCGTCGCCTGGTTCAAGACCGCCAACGGCACGCGCCCGTCTTCGTAGATCGCCGTCTGCGTATCGCCATCGATCTCCAGGGCCGCGGCGCGGCCCTGATAGTAGCTCAGCATGCCGGTATCGATCAGCACCGCGCGGCCGCCGAAGCGCACGGCGATCCGCCGTTCTTGCTGAGGCGTGTGCCCGGTCACGAACCGTTTGGCGCCGTAGCGCCGTAACAACTCGGTGAACGGGCCGCCGCTCGGGTCATCGGGCAGCGTTGACAGGCCGCGATACCAGAGCGCGCCTTCCCCGGCCACCACCGTCCAGGTGTCAATCTTCAGGATCTCCTGCGCCTCGAGCAGCAACGCCACATCCAACTTGGTGCGATCGGGTTCCTTGCCTGACGCTTGCGCGGCAGCGATCAGCGCATTTGCAGCGCCAATCTCGTACGACGCCACCTGCAGGATCTCTTGCAGCGTGAAGAACGGCAGCGCCAGTTTCGCGTCGACCAGGCGCTGGACGAACCGGTCGAGGCGCCGGATCTCGTCGCGCACACGATCGTTCACTTCCTCCAGCGTGGCTGGCGCGGTGGCAGGCGCGAAGCCGGCGTGCATGAAAATCGATCCGGCGTGCTGGGTGACCATGGGCTTGGCCCGAAGCCAGGCGCCGTATTTGCCTCGCGGGGCGAGGGCTTCGCGGTATTCGACGTAGCCCGGCGGATGCGTGGTGAGCCACGCCTGCCTGGTCTGCGCGTAGACCGGCGGCACGGGCGCGCCTTTTGGTGTTCGCGCGGCGGCCAGCGCCTCGTACTGTTTCCAGGCGTCCTGCCGGCGCGCCTCTGACCTGGCATCGGCAAACGTCGCGAAGATCTCGGGCGTGACGTCTCGGGTGTCGCCAATCAGGTTCATCACCTCGTGATTGCCCAACAGGGCGAGCGCGCGGCCGCCGGCGTCCTTGGCTTGGGGCTCAAGGGCCATCAGCAGGTCGAGCACCGCACGCGTGCCTTCGCCGCGATCCATGTAGTCGCCGGTCTGGATCAGTTGGGTGCGCCCCCCGGTCCACTTGCCGTCGGCGCCGGTCAGGCCCGCGGCCTTCAAGATGCGGGTGATGCCGTCGATGCTGCCGTGAATGTCGCCGATGGCGACCACGCGCGCGGAGCCCTGCGCGGTGACTGGTGGCTCGGACGCGCACAGGAGCGCGACCGAGAGCAGGGCCACGAGGATACGCATATCTAATCGTAGAACACTGACTCGCCTCGCTTGGCAACCATTTGCTTGATCTGCGCGGCCATTTTGTCCCGCCTCAGCAGTATCGCCTTCTTCTCTTTGTTGCCGACCCAGTCGCCCAGGCCCTTGTCCAGATCCTCGAGCGTCAGCGCGGCCATGCGGCTCCACAACTGGCGGTCGACCCGGCCGAGCGGCGAGATGCCCTTGAGGTCCTTGCGGTCGGTGAACGCGCGTGAGTGATCGATCAGAAACAGGTGCCAGTCTTCGTCGTAAATCAGGTTGCCCTGGTTGCGGTCGATGTTGGCGATCAACAGGTCGAACATCTTCATCTTCGTGAGCTGGATGCTCCACTTCGGCTCGGGACCCTGCGGCGGCTTCTCGACGCTCCAGCCTTTGGTGTTCTCGACCCACAGGACCGCCGCGCCGTTCTTTCCGGCGATGTTGCGTTCGACGATCGGCGGAACCATGTGGAGGTCGAGCATGCGGTCGAACTTGTAGGCGGCGATCTCCGCCTTGTAGCTTTCCATGTAGCCCTTGCTGTAGCCGGGCGTCAGCTGCTTCCAGGCGAAGCGCGCGGCGGGACCGCCGGGTTCAAGCGTGGCGCGCTGCGGTTTGGTGACGCCAATCGGCACCGCCTCCATCTTCAGCACCTTGCCCTCGACGAGGAACTTCTCGATGGCGTCTTCCTGGCCGGCCCACACCAGCGAGCACGCGACGGGTTTGGGTGCGGCGGCGACCGTCTGTTCTGACGCGGCCACGCGCGCGTGAGGCGCGGTGGCAAGCAGGACCAGCAGGGCGACTGGAAGCAAGAGAGGTCTGCGCATGGGCAGGGATTGTAGCAGCACGGGCACGAAACCCCGGTTGCTTTCGTAGCAACCGCAGTTGCGAGTGGAATTCCCAAAATTCTGGCCGAGATTGAAGAGTTGTCACTGACGCGTGCGACGCGAGTTGGCGCTGTTGGCCGTGTCGCGCCGGCCGCCACCGGCAGAGAAATGCGCCAAGCACCGTGCCTTGAGCCACTTACGGCAAACGCACCTGACCGGTGCGCGCCTTGCTCTCTTGCCGGCGACTGCGCGGACGTTTCGCTGGCGGCTGCCTGACCGCAAGGTGTTATCGAAATTACTCCGCGCAGTCACGAACCAATCACCAATTCACCAGATTCGGAAACGAAGAGGAGAACATCATGAAGACGACCCTTTCACTCGCCCTCGCGCTGTGCACGCTGCTTGTCATCGGTGCGCCCGTCATGGCCGCACCGGTCCAGACCCCCGCTCCGGTCGCGGAGAAAGCCGCGCTCAACCTGAATACCGCGACGCTCGACCAGCTCGAGACGCTGCCGGGCATTGGCCGCAAGGTCGCCGAACGCATTCTCGAGCACCGCACGAAGAGCGGCGGCTTCAAGAAGATCGAAGAGTTGATGAACGTCAAGGGCATCGGCGAGAAGAGCTTCCTGAAGATCAAGCCGCTCATCAGCGTCAGCAAGCCCGAGAAGGCGAGCGGTGTGGACTAGCCAGCGCGGCGTGGCCCTGATCGACGTGCTGGCCGCCACCGGTCTCAGCCTGATCATGGCAGCCATCGCGGTGCCGGTCATCGGCGGCACGCTCACGCGCGAGCACGTAATGGTTGGGACCCACTACCTGGCGGCCACCGTGCAACGGGCGCGGCTCGAAGCGCTCAAGCGGGCGGCGTCGGTGGCAGTGCGACTTGAGGTGCTGGACGGCCGGGCGGCCGTCCAGCTGTTCACCGACGGTAACGGCAACGGCGTGTTGCAGACCGACATCGATCGGCGCCTCGATCTCCCGTTGACCAGCGTCGAGTGGCTGGACGATCACGCCAGGGATGTGTCGTTGCGCATCAACCAGCCAGTTCAGGAGGCGACCGGCGCGGGTGAACTGCGACCCGGAGACGACCCGCGGCGAATAGGTAATACCGCCTTGGTGTCGTTCAGCCCGTTGGGCAGTTCGAGCAGCGGCACGTTATACGTAGCCGCCAGCCAGGGACCACAGATGGCGATTCGCATCTACGGGGCAACCGGCCGCGTGCGCGTGTTGACCTTCGACGCGCAGGCGCGGCAATGGCGTCCGTAGCGGTGGCCGAACGGCGACACGACCAGCGCGTCGCTGGCGGCGGACCGCGCTTTGGCGCCAGTGCGGTGATGCGCCCCGGTCAGGCCGTGGTGCTCGTCAACATCTGCAGTCGCGGGGCGCTGGTCGAGGCGAGCGTTCGGTTGCGGCCGGGAGCACAGACCGAGCTGCATCTGGGGGGCGACTCGACGCGCGCTCGGGTGAAGGGCCGTCTCCAGCGTTGCCACGTGGTCGGCATCGAGCCCATGCGATATCACGGTGTCGTCGTGTTCGACGAGCACGTTGATCTTGGCGCTGCCGACCAGGGGTAGCGAGTAGTGAGTCCCCGTCAGTTGTCCGCACCCAACAGCAGCACGGTTGGCACGGGATACCCGAACCGGCAGGAAGGATGAAGTCATGTCGAACGCCTCGCGCCGCAATTCCTCGATTAGATGGTCAGTCGACTTGGCATCAACTTTGGTATCCGTCCCAGCACTCGTCACGAGAGGGGCTGCAATGGGCGCTGGTACTAACGTCACGACATCGACAGAGAGCACAGGCACGCAGGCACGGGCGGCGGAGCGTCGCAGCGGAATCTTTCCTTTCATTCGGCACGTCGCGGCCGACCTGATCGGCTCCAACTCACGGCGCAACCTCCCGGCGCTGCTGACCGACAGGCTGAGCCGGCTCCCGGGTATCCGCAGCATCCGGTTGAACGAGCTCTCGGCTCCGACGGCAACCCGATCACTGCAACCGATCAAGGCGCGCGACTACGTCGCTTTCCTGGTGCCGGTGAAAGAGCCGGGACGCCAGGTGATGCTCGAGGCGGTGTTCGAGCCCCGCCAAGGACCTGTCGAGTGGACCTGCCAGGTCATCGAGGCCGCGGCGCACCTGGCGTCGCTGTTGATGGAGGCCGAACGGCTGGCGCACTCACCGTCGCCACTCACGGCGGCAGAGCGCGATGGCGCCGCGCCGCTGATCGGGTCGAGCGAGGTCATGCAAGCGCTGCGGGATCGCGTCGAGCGCGTCGCCAGTACCGATTTCACCGCCCTGATCGAAGGCGAGAGCGGCGTCGGCAAGGAACTGGTAGCACGCCAGATTCATGAACTGGGCCGCCGCAGGCAGGGGCCATTTGTGGCAATCAACTGCGCGGCCCTGGTTGAAACGCTGATCGAGGCAGAACTGTTCGGCATCGAAGAGCGCACGGCCACCGGCGTTCGCGGCCGGCGCGGTAAGTTCGAACACGCCGAAGGCGGCACCTTGTTCCTGGATGAAGTCTCAGACCTCTCGATGGCCGCGCAAGCCAAGCTGCTGCGCGCCATCCAGGACTTCACCGTCGAGCGCGTCGGCGGCACTGGCGCGCGCCACATCAATACCCGGATCGTCGCGGCCACCAATCGGCCGCTGGCTAGTTTGGTGGAGCAGGGGTTGTTCCGCACCGACTTGTTCTACCGGCTGAGTGGTGTGGAAATTCGCGTGCCTCCTTTGCGAAATCGGAAGAGCGACATTCTGGAACTGGCGCAGTACTTTCTCGCCCGTCACGACGGCCGGGGCCGGCTCAGCATGACGCCGGCCGCCGTCGACGCCCTGATCGCCTACGACTGGCCGGGAAACGTCCGCGAACTCGAGCGCATGCTCGAGGGCGCGATTGCCACCGCCGAGTCGAGACAGATCAGTGTGGACGACCTGCCGGTCAGCTTGCGCGGCACCTACGGCGATGTCCTGGTGCCGGCGTTTCGTCTCGGCGACACCATGCGCGCATGGGGCAGCCGCTACGCACGCTTGGTGCTCGAGAAGCACGCGGGCAACAAGAGGCAGGCATGCCGCATGCTCGACATCAGTTATCACACGCTCAACTCGTACCTGCGGTATCAGCCTGCGGCCGCCGCGCCGGTGGTTGAAACCGCGGGCAAGCTCGCGTCGCCTCGCTGATGCAGCCGGCAGCCCCGGTTGCTGAAGCGCTCACTGGTTCGCCGGAAGCCTCCGGCACATTGAAGTCGGCGAGGCAGGGCGGGTGTGCCGTGCGGTCATGCGCCGGGTTCGAGATCGTCGGAGGAAGTCATGGGTCGAAGACTGTTGATGGGGGTCGCGTTGATCATGGGCATTGTCACGCCGAGCGCGTGGCCCGAAGCGGCGGCCACGCCGTTGAACGAACCGCGCACGACGCGCGCCGAAACCACCTTTACGTCAGGGTGGGTCAATGGGGAGCCGACGCTGCGGGCCGAAGGCCGAGGCGTGAAGTTCTTCAAGCGCATTGGCCGCGAGAGGGTGTCGATTCGGCTCGAGGTGACCGGAGACCGAGTCGAGGTGGAGGCCGACAACAAGGGCCGCGTTCGGATCGGCCGGAACGGCAAGTTCCTCGAACTGTCGATGCAGGATCAGTTTGGGGCCAACGTCGCGAAAATCCAGGCGCTGACTGCGGGGTCGGCCGCGTTGGCTGGCCTCGAAGGCCTGGCCGCCTCACTCGAGCGGCAGGAACGGCAGGAAGCGCGGTCGGTCATGACCTCGTATGCCCTGCTTCATGCCCTGCGCGGAAGCACTGGTCCCTCGCGGAGCATGGCGGGCGGCGTCAAGCCTGCGGCAGCAAGTGGCATCGTCAAGGCGATGGCCACGACACGGGAGGAGGGGCCTGCCGCGTGCTGGGCTGAATTCGCCACCACGATGAATCAATACCTGGTCGAATTCAACTCTTGCACCGACAGCTACTGGTGGATTCCGGGCTG
>JANMUX010000266.1:0-14093 GCA_031392125.1 Acidobacteriota bacterium
GTCTTCAGCTGCGCCACCGATTCGGAGACCCAGTCGAGGATGCTGCGATCGCGCTTGCGCCGCGCCGAGCGCGCCGCCGGCGTCGACCCCACGCCGAACAACTGGTCGAACACGGCACGCGGGTCGCGGATCATCGGTAGCGGCTCGGACGGGGAGGCCCAGCTGATCGAGTCCGTGTACGCGCACGAGTAGCCGTAGAAGCAGCCGCCCGCCTGATCGACGTTCTCGATACAGAGTTGCATCGACGGGATCGGCGTATCCTGGCCGAACTTCTTGGCGTAGATCTGGTCGAGCGACGTCCCCGCCTGCAGATCCGACCCCTGCGTCTGGTGCGGGTGCGACTGCGTCAGGAACACGGCCGCCGAACGGAAGTGGTCGCCGCCAATTTCAGGGGGCAGGAACGCCTCGGCGTTGCGGACGTCGGTGTTGCTGACAATCGTGATGTATTCACGCCACGGCTCGAGCGGCGCCATGCTGCTGGGGCTCAGGTCGAACGCGGAGCCGGTGGCCGACGGCGCCCATAGATTCTTCTGGATGCCAAACGCCGTGCTGCCGGCCGAGCCGTGGACCATCTCCATGGCGACCAGGCGAACCTTGCGCGATTGCGCCGCCGCGCGGGCGGGTAGCATGGCGTCGAGCATGGGCAGCGCGATGGCCGCGCCAATGCCCTTCAGAACGGTGCGGCGATCAAGATGCTTATTCGTGGTGACGTTCATAATTTTTGTCCCGATACGTGGCAGCACCACAGTGCTGCCCTCCTGGCCCACCTGGTCATGGTATCGCTGTCGCCGCAGATTCTGCCGCGCGACCCATCGTGAATAACGGGCTCGTGGCTACGGCCTGCACAAACGCTGAAAGCTTGTAGTCGCGCCTGGCCACGTCGCGGACGAGGCGGCGAACGGCCGGCATGTCTGGCGCTTCAATTCGCCGGCCCAAGGCATAGGTCATCAGGTTCTCGGTGAAGCTGAGGAGGAACACGTCCTTGTGCTTCAACAGCGCCGCGCGCAACCCCGCTGCGCCGCTCATCGGTGTGCCGTCGTAGAGGACGCCAGTTGGGTCGACCGGCATGCCGTTGTCTTTAATGCGCCACTTGCCCGTGACGTCGAAGTTTTCGAGTGCCAGGCCCAGCGGGTCGATCACTTTGTGGCACGACGTGCAAGCCGGGTTCTTGCGGTGCTCTTCCATGCGCTCGCGCACGGTGAGGACCTTGCCGGACAACTCGCCCTTGGTTTCTTCGAGCGCTGGCACACCCGGTGGAGGTGGTGGCGGCGGCGAGCCCATCATCACTTCCATTACCCACTTGCCGCGCATCACAGGCGAGGTGCGGTCGGCCACCGATGTCAGCACCAGCACGCTGCCGTGGGTCAAGATGCCGCGCCGTTCGGCGGGCAGGGTCACCCGGCGGAACGCGTTGCCAGTGACGTTTGGAATGCCGTAGTGCCGCGCAATACGTTCGTTGACGAACGTGTAGTCAGCGGTCAGCAGGTCCAGCACGCTGCGATCTTCGCGGACCAGGCTGTCGAAGAACAGCTCAGATTCCTTGACGAAGGCATCGCCAAGAGTGCGGTCGAAGTAGGGATAGGCCACCGCGTCGGGCAGCACGCCCTCGACATCACCCAGGCGCAGCCACTGGCGGGCGAAGCGCTTCGACAATGCTTCGGAACGCGGATCGGCGACCAAACGGGCAATCTGCTTCTCGTAAACGCCAGGCGCGCCGAGCCGACCCTGGCTTGCCAGCTTCGACAGTTCGGCGTCGGGCGCCGAGCCCCACACGAAATACGACAGCCGCGACGCCAACTCGCCATCGCTCAGGCGGTACGACTGACCAGCGCGCAGCGTGGTCGGTGTGCTCTCGAGGCGGAACAGGAACTGCGGACTCGCGAGAATCGCTTCGATCGCGCCGCCGATGGCGTACTCGAAGTCTCCTTCCTTGCGGCCGTCAGCGTAGAACTTCATCAAGCTGGTGAGGTCGCGCTCGGCCAGGTTGCCGCGAAAGGCCTGCGTCGCGAGTGTGCGGATGATCTTGCTGGCGCAAGCCGCCTCGTCGTCGGCTGAGGTCGGCCGGCACGAGAAAATCTTGCGGCGGCTCGCCGTGTCGGAGATGCCCGTCACGTTGTAAGGGCCCACGATGCTGAAGTCCTTGACGTGCGGCAGCGTGGTGATGCCGAGCGCGACACCGATCTGGGTGTCGGCGAGAGTGTGATCGATCGGCGCGACCAGGTCGTTGACCGGGCCTTCGAACCGCTGGATGAATGCCGCGGTCACGCGCTGCACGCCGGCCTTGATGGCAATCGGCGGCGTCTTCAGCGACAAGCCCGTGGTGGTCTCGGCCATGCGCGGATCGATCTTCATGATCGCCTTGCGCTCGCCATTTACTGACACTTCCACGGTTTCGCCCTCGTTGGGACCGCCAAACAGCACGCCACAGGCGTTGCTGTGCAGTTCAACCTTGAACACGTAATCGCCGTCGGCGGGAAACGTGTGCGGCACCGAGAGCCCGCCGCGCGTGCCAAACGGCGCGCCTTCAGCGCGCGCCAACTGCGACGCGGTCTTCGGGACGCGGTAGTTGGTTTCGGTGGCCGCCGCTTCGGGATCACCAATCGCCAGCGCCGTGACGCGAGCCGCGGCGCGCAGGTAGCTTTCCATCAACGTGGGCGAGAATGCCTGCGCGTCGGCGACGTTGTCGAAGCCGTTGCTGATGGTGTCGGCAGGCAGCAGGCTCGCGACATCGATATCGATCTCGAGCAGGTCTTTCACCGCGCGCGAATACTCCGCGCGGTTCAGCCGCTGGAACGGACGCGAGCCGGGATTGGGGTTTAACGCGGCTACGCGGTCGATGCGCGATTCAAGCGCCGCGGCGAGCGCGAGAATCTGGTCGGCCTCGGGTCGGCGAGCGCCTGCCGGCGGCATCATCTGCGCGCGCAGCTTGCGAATCATCTTCTCGGTGAGCACGACCTGGTCGGCCGCCTTGGTCGCGTCAAACGCCGCCAGCGTCAAGCCACCGGCCTTGCCACGATCGCTGTGGCAGCCGGCGCAGTACTGCTTGACCATGGCCGTCTGCTCGGCGGCGCTGAGCCCTGCGACCGGCTGCCGCTCGCCCGGCAATGATGCCGGCGCCACGGCGGCGTGCGAGGCCACGGGTGAGGGAGCAGAAACGGGAGGCGTGCGTGGGGCTGGCTTGGCTGGCGCCGCTGCCGTGGGCGCAGAGGCCTGACCGCTGGTCGCAGCGAGATGAAGACTGGGAATCGCGGCGACAAGCACCGCGAGGATCAATCGTGTCATGGCCCTCGTTTTCTGGGGCCAGTATAGCCGACTAAGTGCTGTCGTTGCCGATACATCCAAAGACAGCGGTCAGTACATCCAGAGACAGTTTCTAGCGCTTCAATAGCACCCACAGGCCAGGCAAATAGGCCATCGACCACGCGACGAAATGCCGGAACATTGGAAACTCGACTGGCGGCCAGCCACGATAGAGCTGGAAGAGCACGACCGCGAAGCCCACTCCGGCGGCGAGGGAGGTCAAGAGACCGCGGCCGATCGCCTTCGGCACGTCGAGACGGCCGTCGAGGTGGGTTTGCAGGGCGGCGAGCATGACCCACAGCAGCACCCACGACACAACCATCATCGCGTAGCCGCCAATCGGGGCCAGCGCGTAAAACGACAACGCCGCCAGCATGCCGCTCAGCAATCCGCCAATCGCTCCGATCACTGCCCTGCCCTTGCGCCAGCCGAGGTAGCCGCCAAGAGCAGCGAACAGCACCGAACCGTGAATCATCCCAGACGACACCTGATGTTGCGGGATGTTCAGAAACCAGACGTAGTCGGCCACCGTGCTCAGCACGGCCAGCAGGAGTGAGCCGATGAGGGCGGGGCCGATCAGTGCCATTAACGTCCCGCGGCGGCGCGCCCGATTTTGATCGCTTCGTCTGCCTGCGCGCCCTGCATCAGCAGCGCCAGAAAGCCTTCTTTCACGCGCGTCTCGACGTCCTTCGCGTTGGCGGTCAGCATGTTGGCCAGCTTCACGCGCTTGGTTTCCACAAGCACCTGCTGGGTGCCGGCTTCGGCGCCGGTGCGGTCGCCGCCAAGCGCTTGCGCGAGGCTGCCAATGCCGCAGGCGAGCACGCTCAGGTTGGGCAGGTTTGCAATGTCAGCGCGCTGCGCGATGGCCTTGGGGTCCTCGAGCATCAGCATGGCGAGCTTGGTGCCTTTGGGATTAGCGGGCGACCAGATGTCCGCTTTCGCCGCCGCAAAAAAGCTGAGCGCGAGCCTGGCCTCTTCGATGTCGCGAATGTGCGGAATGGTCACGCCATCGGCGCCCGCATCCAGAATTTCTTTCACGCGCGCCCTCGCGGCATCCGCGCCGTCGGCGCTGATGGGCGGTATGCGAACGAGCAGCGTCTTGCGGCTGGTGGCCTTCGAGCTGCGCAGGCCCTGCGACATGGCCTTCACGGCTTCCGGGTCGTACGAGCCTTCAAGGTTGAGAAACACGTAGTCGTAAAGGGGATTCATCGCCAGCTTCTCGCCGCCGCCAACGGTGTAGAGGGGCTTCGGTCGTGGCGTCGCCGGGGCTCCCCCTCCGGTCCCACCGGCCCGACCAGCCCCACCCGGCCCACCCGCCCCTGCTGGGGGCGCGTTCTCGTTAGGCGCATAAACGCCGAACGCGACCTTGCCTTGCGACCAAAGCGGGATGACCTGCGCGTGCGCTGCAGATGCCGAGACGATGGCCGCGGCCGTGATGATGGCGGTGCGAATGGTGGAGTTCCTCATAAGTGGCTAGATGCTACCCGACACCGATACGGACGGGAAGCCACTACTTGACCTGCTACTCGACAGGAAACAACTGCCTGACCAGTCGGGCAGAATGTTTGGCCGTCGGAAAGTAACGCCCCGACAAGAGTTGCCCCCCTGACAGAGACTTGATCTATCCTGCGGCCACCATGGCTGATGACAAGAAGTCGGGGGTATCGCGCCGCGACCTGCTGAAGCGGGCGGGCATGGCGGGTGCGGCGCTCACGATTCCGCTCACGCCCGTCACGGGCGGCCTGGCTTCTGCGGCGCCCGCCACCGCGGAAGCCGTTCCCTACGACAATGAGGCACAGCTCCCCCGGCGGGAGCCGATCGAAAACCTCACCGCATCCGAGGCTGACTTGCTCGAAGCCATCTGCGCGAGGATTATTCCGACCGATGCCAGCGGCCCCGGCGCACGCGAGGCGCGAGCGGCGCACTTCATCGATCGCGCCCTCGGCGGCGCGCTCGCGTCTTCCAAGCCGGCCTACACCGCAGGCTTCGCGGCCTTCGATCGCTACTGCCGGTCATCGCGCGGCAAGCCCTTCGTGGAATTATCCGAGCGCGATCAGGACTCCGTCTTGATCGACGTCGAGACCGGCGCGGCCACCGGTTTTCAAGGCAGCTCCGCGGCCTTTTTCGCCATGCTCCGCACGCACACGCTGCAAGGCACGTTCGGTGATCCCTACTACGGCGGCAATGCCAACTTCGTCGGCTGGGACCTGATCGGGTATCCCGGCGTGCGCACCAACGTATCTGCGGAGGACCAGCGGCTCGGCGTGAAGCTGGCGCCTAATCACAAGTCCGCCTACGACACCGAGATGTTCACCAAGGCGACGGCCCGCCTGACCACGCGCGAGGACAAGACCCATGGCCACTAAGCTCAAGCCAACCGATGTCGTCGTGATCGGCCTCGGTGCGGCCGGCGGCGTCGCCGTGTTGCCGCTCACCCAGGCAGGCATCGATGTGGTTGGCCTCGAAGCCGGCACCTGGCTCACGCGGCGCGACTTCGCTCCCGACGAGATTCGCAACAACGTGCGCGACTGGCCGCAGTCGGTGCAAAAAGCGCAGCAAGAGGTGCCGACGCATCGCGCTAACGCCAAGGCCAACACCACGCGCGCCGGCAGCCATCCCATGATGAATGCCGTTGGCGGCACCACGCTGCACTACTGGGCGCAGTCGTGGCGCCTCAATCCCTGGGACTTCAAGGTAGCGAGCGAAACCACCAGGCGTTACGGCGCGTCGCGCCTGCCGGCCGGTTCAACCGTGGAAGACTGGCCGTTCGGCCTGGATGAACTCGAGTCGTACTACGACAAGGTGGAGTACGAGCTGGGCGTCTCGGGCCAGGCCGGCAACATCAAGGGCACGATCGATCCGCGCGGGAACATCTTCGAAGGTCCGCGCGCGCGGCCGTACCCGATGCCGCCGCTGCGCAGCACGGGCTTCATCGACTTGATGGCCGCGGCCGCCCGCGGCCTCGGCTGGCATCCGTTCGCGGGGCCCGCGGCGATTAACTCTCGCACCTATCAAGGCCGCTCGGCGTGCATGTATCACGGCTTCTGCAACAAGGGCGGGTGCCACGTCGATGCCAAGAACGGCCCGCATCTTACGACCATCCCGCGCGCGCAGGAAACCGGTCGCCTGAAGGTGGTCACGCGCGCGCACGTGACATCAATCGACACCGACGACCGTGGCCACGTCACCGGCGTCACGTATGTCACCGACGGCGCGGAGTTCGTCCAGCCTGCGAAAGCGGTCTTGCTTGCCAGCTATACCTACGAGAACAGCCGCCTGCTGTTGTTGTCGAAATCGAAGGCGTTCCCCAATGGCCTGTCGAACAATCACGGCCAGGTCGGCCGCCACTATTTCAGACACGCGCAAGGTGCCGGTGTCACGGCGCTGTTCCCGTTCAACATCAACGCGTGGTACGGACTGCCGGCCCAGGGCGTCGCCGTTGACAACTTCGCCGACGACAACTACGACCACGGCGCCCTCGACTACATCGGCGGAGGCAACCTGTGGGTGATGTCGGATCGCCGCCCAATCTCGGCCGCCAGCATGGGCACGTTCGGCCGCACGCCGAACTGGGGCAAGGAATGGAAGGCCTTCATCAAGGAGAACGCCGACCGCACGAACACGGCGTACATCCAGAAGACCACGTTGCCGTACCAGGACAACTTCCTGGACCTTGATCCGACCGTCAAGGATCCCCTCGGCTTCGCCGTCTGCCGCATCACCGCCGACTACCAGGACAACGAACGCCGGGTCACCGCGCACACGCAGGAAAAGATGATCCAGTGGTACAAGGCCGCCGGCGCGGTGGCCACGCAGGCCAACCCGCTCGGCACCATGGGCCCGACGACGCATGCCTATGGCGGGACGAGGATGGGCAGAAACGTCGACACCAACGTGGTGAACGAGTGGGGCTTCTCACACGAGGCGCCCAACCTCGGCGTGCTGGGCGCGTCGGTGATGGGCACCAGCGGTGCCCGCAACCCGACGCTGACGGTGCAAGCCTTGGCCTGGCGCACCGCCGAATATCTTGCAAAAAACTGGAAGAGCGTGACTGTCTAGGGGCCTGGCACGGTTACATCGAAAACATCGCAGTTACTGCCAGGTTGGCAAGAACTGAAACGAATTCGATGTAACCGTGCCAGGCCCGGGTACTACTTTGGCGGGAAGCGCTCGTAGATCGCGACCAGCGAGCCCTGGCCGATGATGTGGCCCTTGATGGCTTCCATCAACTGATTGCGGTTCAGGCCCGGCTCGAGTGGCAGCTCGGCGTCGAGCGCATACACCGTGAAGGTGTAGTGATGCGGCTTGCCGGGAGGCGGCGCCGGGCCGCGATAGCCGGTCTGCCGAAAGCCAGACGGTCCCTGAATGGCGCCGGCCAGTTCCTTCGGTTCGGTCAGCGTGATGCCCATCGGCAATTCACCGGGCAGCCCCTTCGCGGTGCCGGGAATCTTGTAAATCACCCAGTGCACGAACGTCTGGCCGCCGAACACCACATCGGGGTCATCGAAGACCAGCGCGAACTGCTTGGTGGCGGCAGGCGCCCCGGTCCACGCAAACGCCGGCGAGACGTTGCGGCCATCGGCCGTGTGGTCTTTCGGGATGATCTCGTTGGCCTTGAGCGTGGCGCTCGTAACCGTGATGACGGCCGGGGCGGTTTGAGCCCAGGCGATGCTGGCCGAACCGAGCAAGAGCGTCGTCAGCGCTACCCCGCGGAAGCCATCCCTAAATCGCATGATTTTCTCCCCAAGTCTGTGGTCGTCCGCCTTGGCAAAGGCTTCGGCGGGGCGGGCGGGGTCAATTGCCTTGAGTTGAGACCCGCCCGAATTATACAGTTGCCGCCATGAATCGAATCTCGAACCGCTGGATCGTGCGCGCCGGAGTCCTGATGCTGCTGGTGGGCATGGCCTCGGTAGCCCCGCAGGGACAAGTGGCGCCGAAGATCGGCGAATGGCCAACCTATGGCGGCGACCTCGCCAGCACCCGCTATTCCCCGCTCGACCAGGTCAACGCCACCAACTTCAACAAGTTGCAGTTGGCGTTCCGCTTCAAGACCGAAAACCTGGGGCCGCGCCCGGAGTTCCAGTTCCAGAACACGCCGTTGATGGTCAACGGGATGCTCTACCTCACCGCCGGCACGCGCCGCGCGGCCGTCGCGCTCGACGCGACCACCGGCGAGATGAAGTGGATGCACAGCATGGACGAAGGCAAGCGCGGAGCCGAAGCGCCACGCCAGCTGTCAGGCCGCGGTCTTTCCTACTGGAGTGACGGTAAGGAAGAGCGCATCATCTACGTCACCCCCGGCTACCAGATGGTCGCCCTCAACGCCAAGACGGGCGTCCGCATCCCGTCCTTTGGCACCGACGGCATCGTCGACCTGAAGCTGGGGCTCGACCAGGAAGGACTCGACCTGGTCACCGCCGAGATCGGCCTGCACTCCGCGCCGATCATCGCCAAGGATGTCGTAGTGATTGGTGCCGCGCACCGCGAAGGCGGCGCGCCTCGCAGCAAGACCAACGTCAAGGGCTACATCCGCGGGTTCGACGTCCGCACCGGCAAGCGCATCTGGATCTTCCACACCATCCCGGTGAAGGGCGAACCCGGCTACGACACCTGGGATCCGGATGCCGCCGCCTACACCGGCAACACCGGCGTGTGGGCACAGATGACCGTGGACGAAGAGCTCGGCATCGTCTACATGCCGGTCGAGCTCCCTACCGGCGACTACTACGGCGGTCATCGCCATGGCTCGAAGAAGGGACCGGAAACGGCGCTCTACTCCGAAAGCCTGGTGGCGCTCGACCTCAAGACCGGGCAGCGCAAGTGGCACTACCAGCTCGTGCACCACGGCATTTGGGATCACGACATTCCCTGCGCGCCGATCCTGATGGACCTGGTGGTCGATGGCAAGCCGGTGAAGGCGGTGGCGCAGCCGACCAAGCAGAACTGGCTCTACGTGTTCGACCGGGTCACCGGCAAGCCGGTGTGGCCGATCGAAGAGCGCCCGGTGGAAAAGGGTGATGTCCCCGGCGAGTGGTATTCGCCTACGCAGCCGTTCGTCACCAAGCCACCGGCTTACGAGCGCCAGGGTGTCACGCTCGACGACCTGATCGACTTCACCCCGGAGCTAAAAGCCGAGGGCGCGAAGATCGCGTCGATGTACAAGCTCGGCCCGATTTTCACGCCGCCGGTGGTCAGCAAGTGGGAAGGTCCGCGCGGCACCCTGATGGTTCCGGACGTCACGGGTGGCGCCAACTGGCAGGGCGGCTCGTTCGATCCCGAGACCAAGATGTTTTACATCTTCACGAACGTGGCGGTCACCACGCTTGGCCTGCTGCCGCCTGAAACTGGCCGCTCAGACATGCTCTACGTCCGCGGCGCGGCGCGGAATCCGAATCCCGCTCCGGCAACGGCGGGCGCACCGCCGGCCGGCGGCGGCGGTGGCTTGAACGTGCAGGGACTGCCCTTGCTGAAACCGCCCTACGCGACCATCACCGCGCTCGACATGAAGACCGCCAGCCAGGCGTGGCGGATCGCGCACGGCGACACGGCCGACAACGTCAAGAACCACGCCGCGTTGAAGGGCCTGACCATCCCGCGCACCGGGCGACCCGGGCGCATTGGCGTGTTGACTACGAAGACGCTGTTGATTGCGGGAGAAGGTGGTTTTGCCACCACCCCAGACGGCCGCGGCGCTTACCTGCGCGCCTATGACAAGGCGACCGGCGCGGACATCGGCAAGGTGTTCATGCCGGCTCCGCAGACGGGCTCACCGATGACCTACTCGGTCAACGGCACCCAGTACATCGCGGTGGCTGTCAGCGGACCTGGATTCGCGGGCGAACTGCTGGTCTATAAGCTCGGCACGTAAAGCAACGAAGAAAGGGCACGAAGATCGAGAAGCTCATTCATCAAGAGCGAATGAGTCCCGATCTTCGTGCCTTCGTGCCTAACCGCCAGCTAGCTTTCAACTCGCCGACTTGCGCTGCCCTATCACGCGAACAGCCGGTTGCTCGGCGACTACCACGAACAGGTTTGCTACTTGTGCGGCTGGTCGAAGTGGGCCTGAATGTTTCCGCCGTCCAGGGTGGCCAAATTGAGGTTCAGGGCGCAACCTCCGGAAATGATCAGCTCGGCGCGGTCACGGGTTCCAGGTTCGCCGTGATCCTCAAGGATAAAACTGATGTTGGCGGGCAGGCCATTGCACTGGCCAACTGCCGATGCCTGGATCCGGCTCACGGGTGACGCCGGCGGCGTCGGGTCGTTCGGGCGCGAACAGACAACCGAGGTCAGCGAGTTCTTCGTCATGTGGAAATTGTTGCCGCCAGCCCAATTCACCTCCAGATTGTTGGTGAGGCGGTTGTCGCGGTGAATGGTGAAGCCGCGCGTGACCTTCACTTCGGCGATCTGAAAGCCACCGCCGGTGAATCGTCCGTTGAGAGAGGGTGGGGGTGGCGGTGGCACCTCAGCCGGGTTCGGGCTGAAGTTGGCACCAGCAGCTGCGCTAACCGAGGCAGACGGCGCCGTTGGATTCAACGACGACGACGGACCAGAGCAGGCGGCTGCGAAGGCGAACGTGCCTGCGAGGGCCACGCCAGTCAGCAACGGTCGCGGGATGTGAAGGTTCATTCGGGAGTCTCCTTGGGGTCACTAGGGACGGACTGTGACTTAGCTCAGCAAGAGCGTCGCCAGAAATGTTCGTCTCCCCGGAGAGCGAGCAAGTAGCCTCTCCGCTATGACTTAGCGGTCTTCAGGAGGGAGCAACGATCAGATTTTCTTCCTCACTCGTGTCTTTTGTCTGCTGATTGTCCCCGCCCGGCTAGACCTCAGCGGGCTATCCCGAGGCCCCGCAGTGCTGCTCTGGCGTCGATCAGGCCGCTTCCGAACTCGTCGTCCCGGCCTGCGGCGCCGAGGTCTCGTGCGCTACTCCGCAGTGCGAATTCAAGGGCCGCTGGACTCCGCACGCCCTGCGCGTACAGCAGTGCGGCGAGTCCTGCCACGTGGGGCGTGGCCACGGACGTGCCCTGAAGAGGCGCCTCGAAATATCGATCGAACCGCGGCCGGATCACCAGGGCAGCATCGAAGTCGCTCGTCAGCAATCCCACCTGGTAGACCAATGCGGCTGCGCCCTGTCGCAGATCGCCGCCAGGGGCGGCCAGTTCGAGGTGCGCCCCCGTGCTCGAGTAGTAGGCACGCGTAAGCCGAGGGCTGACCGCGCCCACCGACACCACGCCACTGAACTCAGGCGCATAGGCGGCGGGATACTCGACGGGGTTACCGCGCTCATACTGGTTGCCGTTGGAGATGGCGACGAACACGCCCCGTGCGACCGCGTACTGCAGCGCCTCCCGCGTGATGGGCGAGGCGCCGGCTCCTCCCAGGCTGAGGTTAATCACCTGAGCGCCGTTGTCGGCAGCGTAGCGAATCGCCTGAGAGACGGCCGAATCCGGGCACGTGCCAGTCTCCCGCGGATCGACGAAGCCGGGAATGCCTGCGGCCGACTGCGTGATCTGGATCTCCCAGTAGCCATAACACGCCTTGAGCGGCATCAGGCGCGCGCGATACGCCATCCCGGCGAGACCCGCGCCGTTGTTCGTCTCCTGCAGCACGGTGCCCGCGAGATGGGTGCCGTGGCCGACCATGTCGACGACCGGGCCTGACCAGAACACGAAGTCGCGCCCTGGCAATACCCGTGCAGTAGCGATGTCAGGGTCAACCGCGGTCGGGACGTCGACTGTCTCGAACCCGCTGCCGGTCCACAGGCTAAGCGGGTAAGTCGCCGTCGCTGTCGTCACGCCCGTGTCGATTACGGCCACCACGACGTCCGCCGATCCGCCAGGATTAATGTCCCAGGCGCGAGGCATCTCGATCATCTGGAAATTCCACTGGCGCGCGTAAGCCGGGTCGTTGGGCGCGGCGTGCAGGGAGCGCAAGTAGTTGGGCTGAGCCCACTCCACCTCGGGCTGACGTGCCAGCGCCAGCGCCGTGACAGTGGCGTCCGGTTCTGCCGGTGTGCGCGCCAACAGCACGTCACCGAGCCAGGTGGACTCGGTCTGGTCCGGGGATCCGCGCACGACCGACAACGCTCGAACTCGGGCGCTGCCGCTGACGCCGGTCCTGAACTTCACGAGGACCTCGCCGGGCATGAAGGTCAGGTCGTCATTCCAGGCGGCGACCGCCCGCTCGGCCTGCGCGCGCGACATCAGCAATGTGGGTGTCGGTCGCGGCTCCTGGGCAGTGGTTGCCATGCCACCACCGGCACCGAGGGTCGCCACGAGTAACCCCACCACCGCTGCGCTTCTCTGGTGTCGCATTCCGCCCTCAGCGTATCGCGGCTTCGGATGCCACGCTACCAAGGTGCACACTTCACCGGATCACAGGCCTTCTTGGTGGATGGACCTTCGTGGGCGTCTGGTTACCCGATCGGGATCCAGAACGACGTCTTGATCAGAAAGATGTTCGAGCCCGGAGCGGTGACCGAGCGGAACGCGTCGCTAATGCCGACACGGCTGCCGAGCATTTCCGAGTTCGCGCGATCCTGCTGCCACACCACGTAAAGCGTGCTCCCCGCGCGCCACTCCCAGCGCAACACCACGTTGCTGCGGAACGACAGGGTGTTGAAGTCGCGGTTCCTCAGATTGAACGTACTGCCGCCGGCGTTAACGACCTGGCTGCCGTCAGGATTCACCGACAACACCGTTCCCGCCGTGCCATACCGCAGCCGCTCGCGGCTCGCCGGTTCCAGCAGCTCGCCGTAGTCGTAGTAGTGGCCCGACGCGGCGAAGGGCTCCGCATAGACATCCAGGTTCAAGTCGGGACGCAGTGTCAGGCCCAGGCGGAATTCCATCGATGCGGTGCTGCGGTCGATAAAGGCGAATACGTAGCGATTGTCGAATGTAATCGGCCGGCCGCCACTGAGTGTGCTGATGTACTGCTGCGGCTCGGTGACGCGGTCGTAGAAGGGTGACACCGTGAACTGCCACCGCGGCCCCGGACGCACGGACAGCAAGCCGGACACGCGATGTGTCTTCGCGCCGTCGTCGTTCACGACCCGTTGGTAGCTCCCCGACCAGCGCGTCTCGGAAGTGGCGCGGTTGCCGGCACCGAGATTGAAGGTCCAGCCCGGGCCACGAGCCATCAACGGCCCCCCGCGAGTCAGCGCAACGCTGGTCTGCGCGAAGTTGCGCGACAGGTTGGCAAACGTGGTCCAGAAGTTCGACCACGTGAGGTTGAGCTGGGCTCGCAACGCGCCGGTCTGCCTGAGCAGCCGCAGGGTGGTGTCGCTCGCCGAGGAGACACCAACTGAATAGTTGCGGAACCAACGATTGGGGGTCGTCTCCCGATACAGCAGGAACACGTTGCTCAGGATGCCGTCTGCGCCGTTCAACTGCGCGAAATCGTTGGTCTCGAAGTTCTCGGAGTCGATCTTGGTGTTGGCGCCCCATAGCCAGTGACGCCCCCCGGTCTTGTCGAAGGCAGCCTGGACGGTCCAGCCACCGAGTGTGGTGAGCGTAGGATCGAGGCGCGAGTAGTCACGATCGGGCCGTTGTGCGTAGTGCGCGCTCGATCGCTGCACTCTCGTAATGGCGCCTTCGGTCCCATTGATGAACGACCCACCACCAGAAGCCCGGAACTCGTATTGCCCGCCCTTGAAGCGCAGCAGGGTGTTTCCCGCGACGCCGAGCGCATTGCGCGT
Organism: Acidobacteriota bacterium; assembly: GCA_031392125.1. GTDB lineage: Bacteria > Acidobacteriota > Vicinamibacteria > Vicinamibacterales > UBA2999 > 12-FULL-67-14b. The sequence continues at coordinate 13,994 of JANMUX010000266.1, forward strand.
GTAGAGGTCGGCAAGCGGACTGCCCTCGTCGAACTGGCGGTGCACGTAGTTGACGATGAAGCCGGCGGTTGACGCGGACGCACCGAACTCCTGCAGCACC
>JANMUX010000452.1:0-4183 GCA_031392125.1 Acidobacteriota bacterium
TCTTCTTCTTGTCCTTGAGAATCGCTTCGCACATCTCGGCTGCTGCCTGACCCGGCGCGTACCAGGCGCTGGTGCCCACCAGCTTGGTGATTTCGGCGCCGCCGTTGGCGGTGCGCTCGCAGATCGCGGCAATCCTGTCAGCCGACATCAATTCCGTAATCGGAATGCCGGCAACCGTCGTGTAGCGAGGCAGCGGCACCATGGTGTCGCCGTGGCCGCCCAGGACGAACGAGGAAACGTTCTCGATCGACACACCCAACTCCATTGCAATGAACGTGCTCATGCGAGCTGAGTCGAGCACGCCGGCCATGCCGATCACGCGCTCGCGCGGGAACTTGCTCAGCTTGAACACCGCCTGTGACATGGCGTCGAGCGGGTTGGCGACCGGAATGATGATGCAGTTGGGTGAGTGCTTGACGATCTCAGCCGTCACGTCCTGCATGATCTTGTAGTTGACGTTCAGCAGGTCGTCGCGGCTCATGCCGGGCTTGCGCGGCATGCCTGAGGTGATCACGACCACGTCGGAGTTGGCGCTCTCTGAAAAATCCTTCGTGCCGACACCGACGACGCGCGAGGCCGAGCCTTCGATCGGGCACGATTCGTAAATGTCGAGGGCGACGCCCGCCGCCTTCGTCTCGGCGATGTCCACGACGACGACATCCGCCAACTCTCTTTGCGCGATCGAACGCGCGACGGTTGCGCCGACATTACCCGCTCCACCGACGACCGTAACTTTCCGATTCATGAATGCACTCCGTTAGGTCAGATTCCCTTTATTCACTCGCGCATGCTCCACAGTTTCTGTGGAAAACCTTGTGGAAAACTGCGCGTGAACACCGTGTAACGCTCGCGTTTCGGAACAAATCAGCGAATTGCACCATCCATGGTGCGGTCCGTCGCGGTTCCTCGGCGCGATCACATCAACACAAGTGCAGTATTATATCGGCTCACGCTATTTCAGTTCCCCTGATTAGCCGTTCACCGTTCAAATTTAGTCTTCCGAGGCCCGCCGCCGCATGTTGATTGTTGTTGCTGACGATCTGCCCAAAACCGCCCTTGAATTACTGCGCTCGGAAGGATGGACGGTCGATGCTCGTTCAGGCCGGACTCCGGATCAGCTGAAGGGGGACCTTACCGACGCTGACGCCATTGTCGTGCGCAGCGCGACCAAGGTGACCGCCGACATCATCGCGGCGGCCCCGAAGCTTCGCGCCATCGCGCGCGCGGGCACCGGTGTGGACAACGTCAATGTCGAGGCGGCGAGCGGCCGCGGCATCGTGGTGATGAACGCGCCGGGCGCCAACAGCATCAGCGTGGCCGAGTTGGCGATGGCGCAGTTATTGTCGCTCGCTCGCAAGCTGCCCGCGGCCGACGCCTCGATGAAACAAGGCAAGTGGGACAAGAAGTCGTTCCTTGGCGAGGAGGTGCGCGGTAAGGTGCTCGGCCTCGCCGGCCTGGGCCGCATCGGCCAGGAAGTCGCCCGCCGCGCGCAGGCCTTCGAGATGACCGTGATCGCGCACGACCCCTTCATTTCGGCCCAGGTCGCGGCAGACCTCGGCGTGGAGTTGGTGTCGTTCGACGACCTGTGCGCGCGCGCCGATTTTTTGTCGCTGCACATGCCGGCGACCCCGCAAACAAAGCACATTTTCAACGCCGCCCGCTTTGCCACCTGCAAGAAGGGCTTGAAGATCATCAACACCGCGCGTGGCGAGCTGATTGACGAGCCGGCGCTCGTAGAGGCGATCAACAGCGGCCAGATCGGTGGCGCCGCCCTCGATGTCTTCACCGCCGAGCCGACCACCGACCACACCTTGCAGCAATTGCCCCAGGTCGTCGCGAGCCCGCACATTGCCGCATCAACGCGCGAGGGGCAGGAACTGGTTGGCGTCGAAACCGCCTCGGCCTTGCGCGATTTCCTGAAGACGGGTGTGATTCGTAACGCCGTGAACTTTCCCTCGGTCGCGCCGGAAGAGTTCCAGCGCCTGCAGCCGTTCATCAAGCTGGGCAAACAGATTGGTTGCTTGCTAGGGCAAATGGGCGAAGCTCGCATCGAGAGCCTCGGCGTCCGCTATTACGGCGACCTCGCGTCTGGCCAGCATCCGCTAATCGTGAACGCCGTCCTCGTGGGTCTGTTCCAGGCCATCCTCTCGGACACCGTCACCGAAGTGAATGCCCGCGCCGTGGCCACTGCACGCGGCATCGACCTGGTGGAGTCATCCAGCACGCGGTCGCGCGAATATCGCAGTCTCCTGTCGGTGAAGTTGATGACGAGCGACGGCGAACGCTGGGTAGAAGGGACTGTTGCCGGCAACAGCTCGCGCCTCGTGCTGCTGAACGGCGTTCCGATTGAAGCGCCACTGACCGGCACCCTTCTCTTACTGGCGAATCACGACCAGCCTGGCGTGATCGGCGAGGTGGGCACCATTCTGGGCAAGCACGGCATCAATATCGCCAACTTCGCCCTGGGCCGCAACGGCACGGGAGCCGTCGGCGCGGTGAATGTGGATGAGCCTGGCGAACAGATCGGCGAGGACGTGCTGAAAGCCATCCGCGCCGTGAAGCCGGTGAAAGCGGCCTGGCTGGTGCGGGTTTAAGGTAAGCGGAGGGTCTGCGTGATGCCGGCGGCGTCCATGATGACGATAGCCGTTTCCTCGACGCGGACCACCGTGGCGCCATTTGATAGCTTGCCGCCGGCCTTCACGAACACCATCGCACCGTTGTCGTTGACGATGGCGGTCAGCACGGTGGCGCCGGCTTCTTGGCTTGCTGCCACACCCGACAACTTGAACTGCGGCGGAGCAGGTGCGAACGGCTCGGGCAGCGACAGCGGCACGGGCTCGGCGGACGGCAGTTGCTGAGCGGGCCGGAAGACACCAGGCGATTGGCGCGTGCCAAACACAAAGGGATTACGGCCATTCGACGGCGTGCGCGGCGCCTGCGTTTCCAGACGCTTTCGTAACTGCCCCGTGAACGGCGCCACATCGTCGGCCGCCTGTGCGGCAGCGGTACCGGCACGCTTACGGGCGGTGGGGGCATCCTTCGCGCTCTGAGTGGATGAAGTCGAGGTTCCCGCCAGCCAGCCGGCAGACAAACTGATCGCCCCAATTAGAAGCACGGTCGCGGGGGACATATTCTTCAGCATCATAAGGCGGCGCCAGTAACTTCCCTATTAGACCAATTTTTGCGGCTTTTGGTGCAGGCCTCGATCAACAAGCTCCACAATTCGCTGTGGTATGATTCGACGTGCACCCCAATTCGGTCGAGCGTCTTCGAAATACGCTGACTGAATCGTCGGTCCTCGCCGTCATCCCGGCGCGGTTTCACTCCACCCGTCTTCCCGGAAAAATTCTCGCCGACATCGCAGGCCAGACGATGATCGAGCACGTCTACCGCCGGACCGCGGCGGCCACGCTCGTTCACGCGGCGCTGGTGGCGACAGACGATGAGCGCATTGCGCGGGTTGTTGAAGAATTCGGCGGCGCCGCGATCATGACCCGTCCCGACCACGTGAGCGGCACGGACCGAATCGCCGAGGTTGTCGCGCAACTGCCCTGCCGGCTGGTTGTCAACGTTCAGGGCGACGAGCCGCTGATTGAACCCGACACGATTGATGCGGCAATTGCCCCGATGCTGAGCGACGCCAGCCTCGAGATGAGCACGCTGTGCCGGCCATTGCTCGGTGGCGAATTGCAGACCTCGAGCGTGGTGAAGGTCGTGACCGACCTTCACGGCGGGGCCCTGCACTTCTCCCGTTCGCCAATGCCCGGTAGTGCCGCTCATATTGGACTGTACGTATATCGGCGCGATGTCCTGCTGAAGTTAGCGAGCCTGCCCCCGGCGCCGCTCGAGACGCTCGAGTCCCTGGAGCAGTTGCGGGCCCTTTCGCACGGCATCGGCATCCGCGTGGTCAGCACCAGCCACGCCTCGGCGGGCGTCGATACCCCCGAAGACCTCGAACGCGTTCGACAGCTGATGACGGCGCCCCACAAGGGGGCGTCCCACCTGGCGTCCTCCAGGACATGAGACCCGCGATGGAAAATACCGGACGGAAAACCAAATACATCTTCGTGACCGGCGGCGTGGTGTCGTCGCTCGGCAAAGGCCTGGCCGCGGCGTCGATCGGCGCCCTGCTCGAAGGCCATGGCTACAAGGTCAGCCTCCTGAAGTTCGACCCGTACATTAA
>JANMUX010000494.1:0-7964 GCA_031392125.1 Acidobacteriota bacterium
AGAAGAATCGCGGAGCCTACGCCGCGATGATCAGTGATACGCAAGTGTCGAAACGGCAGGGGCAGCAATGTGTGAACCTCTTCCATACCGCCTACACAATACGGTACCGAGAGCAGAGCCACGCGAGACTGACGAACGCCCGTTAGCCCGGCGTCAGCCCAACCTCGCCAGCATTTCGGCTAAGTCCCTATAAGTTGTGGAATCTATTGGAGCCGGCAAGCGGGCTCGAACCGCTGACCTGCTGATTACGAATCAGCTGCTCTACCAACTGAGCTACGCCGGCTTGAGAGTGTTTCCCGCCGCGCCACTCGGATGGCGGACAAGAGCCTTAGTTTACCAGAAAGCTCGGCGATGGGCCAAGGCGGCCGGCAAGCCGATCCCAACCCGAGTATTTACTGCCCCATAGGAATTTGTCGCGCGGCCCTGCTGTTGGGTTGCTTCCATTCGGCGCGGAGCTTGCAGTGACGCTGTTCGGACGGGGCGACAGCAACGCCTCAGATAATAATTGGCCCCGCTCGTGCGCGATCACGGCGGCGCGATTCCTAAAGAGGTTACCGTGGAACCACGAAAGAGCGACGACACCGTAGGCGAGGAAGTTTCGGCATTCGGCGAGCGCGCCAAGGGCGCTGCCAAGGATGCAGTCGGCGCCGTGACCGGCAACAAGAGCCTCGAGCGCGAAGGCGAGCGCGAGAACGCTGAAGGCCGTGCACGTCAGGCCACCAACAACGTGATGGACGAGACCGACGGCGTTCGCGGCGCGACCGCGGGCGGCCGCTCGTCGTCCAGCGCGGGCGGCTATGTCACCGGCCTGTACTCCACGCCTGAGACGGCCAGCAAGGCCTATCAGGACCTGACCACCCGTCACGGCTATAAGTCGGACGACATCAACGTGCTGATGACCGACGACACCCGCAAGCGTCACTTCGGTGACGTGACGCCCGGCACCGAACTCGAAGGTGGCACCAAGGCCGCCGAGGGCATGGGCGTGGGCGGTGCGATCGGTGGCGGCGTGGGTGCTGCCATTGCGGCGCTGTTCGCAGTGGGCACCTCGATCGTCATCCCCGGCCTCGGCCTGGTTGTGGCTGGCCCGATTGCCGCCGCGCTGGCGGGTGCCGGTGCCGGCGCTGCGACGGGCGGCCTGATTGGCGCGCTGGTTGGCGCTGGCATTCCGGAGGACCGCGCGCGTGAATACGAGCGCGGTCTCAACGAGGGCGGCATCGTCATCGGCACTCGCGCCCGCGACGCGGCTCACGCTGCCGAACTGGAGAAAGACTTCGGTTCCTACGGCGGCAGCAACGACCGCCGCTAAGTCCAGTGGGGCACCCGAATCGGGTGCCCCACTTCTTTCCTACCGATAGCCCGCAGCCTGCAGCTCGAACAGCTGGGCGTAGCGGCCGCCAGCCTGCAGCAACTCCTCGTGCGAGCCCAACTCGCTTACCTTCCCATCCGCAATCACCGCAATCCGATCCGCAATCCGCACGGTCGAGAATCGGTGAGAGATGACGATCCCGATCCGGCCCTTTAGCATGGCCTTCAGTTCGGAAAAGATCGCCGCCTCGGCTTCAGGATCCAGCGACGACGTTGGCTCATCGAGAATCCAGATGTCAGCATCGCGATACATGATGCGCGCGAGGGCGAGACGTTGCCACTCGCCGCCCGACAGGTCGTGTCCGCCTTCGAACAAGCGGCCCACCTTCGAGTCGAGGCCGTTGGGCATCTTCTTGACCAGCCACTCACTGCGCGAATCCCTCAGCGCGTTCAACACCCGGGCATCGTCTACCGCGCCGCCCGGCCGGCCCATCGCGACGTTCTCGCGCACGGTCAGTTCGTAGCTGGCGTAATCCTGAAACAGCACGCCGATGCGATTGCGGAGCTCGCTCGGATTCAGCTCGCGCAGATCGGCGCCACCAATTCGCACGGCGCCGCGATCGGCGTCGTAGAAACGCAGCAGCAACTTGACCAGCGTGCTTTTACCGGCGCCGTTCTCGCCCACCAGCGCCATCAACTCACCGCTACGGATGTGCAGGTTGAGCCCTTCGACGGCTGGTTCGGTGCCCCCGGGGTAGGTAAACGCCACATCGTCGAACTCAATGCCAGCAGCCATCGAAACGGGGACGGCGCGTGCGGGCGACGGCACCGGCACAAGCCGGTCGATCGACAGGAACGAGAAGTAGTCGTCCAGAAACGTGGTGTGCTGATCGACCGACACGAACGTGCTGGAGATCTGGCCGAGGGTACTGGACACCGCTGAAAAAGCCCCGATCACCAGGACGACGCCGCCCGGGTCGATGGCCCCGGCCACGCCCTGGAACGCCACGAACATGTAAGCCAACGCCAACGCCGTTCCGGTGACCAGGCCCGTCATCATCGAGACGCGGGTACCCGATCGATACATCTGCTCGCGCAAGCGGTAGAGCTCTTCCGAGCGATCGCGATGGCGCGCCAGCAGGTAATCGGCCAGCACGTAGGCGCGGATTTCCTTGGTGTTGCGCGGCTGCACGAGCAGATCTCCGAGGTACTCGCGCTCCCGCTCTTCGGGTGTTTCCTTGTAAAAAAACTCGTAGAGCCGCGCCGTCACCTTGCGCTCGAGCGCGAGCGACAGCAACGCCGCCACCAGTGCCAGCACCACCAGGATGTAATGCAGGCTCGCAAGCAAGCCCGCCATCAGCACGATGGTGACGAGGTTGCCAGACAGACCGAGCACCGACCAGGTGAGATCGCCCGGGCGCCACGACACGTCGCGCTTCGCCCGCGCGAGACGATCGTGCCAGTCGGAGTTGTCGAAGTGCCCGAGATCCACCTGTGACGCCTGTTCGAGCAGGCGCCGCTCGGCCTCGAGCTGCACGCGGCGCACGAACAAGTTGCGCCCATAACCCATGTACGAGCCGATGGCGCGCTGGACGCCCGTAGACACCCACAAGCCGAGCACGATGGGTAGCAGGTCGGTCCATTGCAGCGACAGGGCACGCGCTTCGGCAATCCGGTTAACGAGCACCGCGCCGAGATAGACCGCGACCGGAGTCATGGCGGCGGAGATCATGCCGAGAATGCTGTAGCGCACGAGCGCACGCGGCGATGCTGCCCACGCGAGTGCGAGGCCCTTCTGCAGGTTTTTCCTGACGCGCTGAGCGCGACCCTTCAGGACGTCGGCAGTGCCGCTCATGGCGACAGTTTACTAGCGCGGAAAGAAAAAGGGCCCCGAGGGGCCCTTTGGAAGGCAGGCGGACCTGAAGGTCCGCCTCTACTCTCTGCAGTTAGTGTCTGCAGTTAGAACAGGTTGGTCATGGTGCCGGCGCTCTTGCAGGCATTGACCATGTTGTTCAGCGCGGTTTCCACCAGCTTGCGCGACGTGCCGATGTTCATGCGCATGTGGTTGGCTCCCCCGGTGCCGTAACCGGCGCCCTGGTTCAAGTGCACCTTGGCGTACTTGACGAAGAACCGCTCCACCATCTGCTCGGGCGTCAGGTTCGGCATGTTCGCTGGCTTGCTCTTGTTGTAGTCCGCCGCCAACTGCCTGGAGTTGATCTTGTCGGCCACCGCCGTGACATCGAGCCAGGTCAGGTAGGTGCCTTCCGCCCGGTGGGGTCTTGATCATCGGCAGCTTGTCGCCGATGTAATTGACGACCATGTCGTGGGTGCCGTCCACGTACTCGTTCGCCTGCCGCAACCATTCTTCACCCTGGGTGATCGCAGCCTGGTTGGCAACCATGCCCATCGTGTTGAGGTCGGCGCGATGATTGACCTTAACGCGCGCGAGCAGGTCGGGATTGGTGGAATAGAACCAGGCCACCTTATGCGCGGCGAGGCCAAACGACTTGCTGGCCGCGGTGCAGGTGAGGCTAGTGGTGACTATGGCCTTGTTCGGCAGGCTGGCAAACGGAGTGTACTTCTGTCCCTTACCGACCCAGTCGCAGTGGATTTCATCCGCCAGCACGACGACGCGGTGCTTCAGGCAGTTGTCACCAATGCGCGTCAGGTCGTCCGCCGACCAGCAGTTGCCGGTGGGGTTCTGCGGGTTGCACAAGATGAACGTGTGCGTATCGATGCTGATGCGCCGCTCGAACTCGTCGAAGTCCATCGCAAACTTGCCGTTGACGAATTTCAGCGGCACGTCTTCCGCCTTGGTCTGCGACGCCGTGAGGTCCGAGTAGAAGCCGTTGTAAGTCGGCGTCTGCAGCAACACCTTGCTGCCTTTTGGCGAGAAGGTGACGAGCGCGGCAATCAGCGCCGGGTGCACGCCGTTGGACAGCACGATCGTATTGGGGTCGACGGTGATGCCGTAATGCTTCTTGTTCCAGGCGGCCACCGCTTCCTGCATCATCGGCGTGGCCTCGCCCATGTCCAGGTAGCCCCAGTTCTCGTGCTTCATGCGCGCGTTGAGCGCGTCGGTGATACACGGCGCAGCCTTGAAGTCGATATCGGCGATGCCCATACCGACCTCCACGCTACCCTTGCCGTAGACGCGGATCTGCTGATCGAACTTGGTCGAGTGGCTGCCAAACCGGTTGAAAACCGTGTCGAAGTCGTACTTGCCGTTAGTGGGTGCTTGAAAAGCGGCGCCGGCAGCGGCCAATAAGGGGGTGCTGCTGCCCGCAGCGGCCGCGCCCGCGAGGGCGCCTAGTCCGGCGTTTCTCAGAAACGAGCGTCGGTTCAATCCATCCGTTTGTGACATACGTTGGCCCTCACGCCGCAGATACTACACCCGAATCCCGCACTTGTAACGAAGCGATTACAAGTGGCAGTCAACCTGGCCAGGCGCCGAGAGGAGCGCTGCGGCCGCGCCCCGGAGGCGCGCGCGCAGGGTTGTGATGCGCCGTTCGTCACGAGCCAGCCGACCGGCAGGCATCCGTTTTGCTGCGAAGAGGGCGGAGGCTCCTCACATGGCAGAAGAGAACCGTAACAAGGATCAGCAGGGACAGGATCAGGGTCAGCGTCAGGACAAGACGCAGGACGGACAGACCAGACAGGGCCGTAGTACCGAGAATCGCGACGCACAGCAGGGCCAGGGTGGCTCGGCTGGCCAGACCACTGACGCCGACGATGCGGAAGACATGGACGAGGACGACCGCGACGACGATTTGCGGTCGCCGGGCGAAGGCGGCAATCGCCGCAAGAGCATTTCCTAGCCAGCTAACCGCTTACTGTGGCTTAGGACGCGGGGCGAATGGCCCCGCGTCCGGTTGGCCTTGGGTATTCGCCAGGGTACCCAGCTCGGCGGCCGCACCACGGGCAATCGCAGCCGTCTCACTCCCGGCCTGGAAGCACGTGAAGTCGGGGCGATCCCGCCACGCAAACGGTCCACACAACCGGACACCTGCCTTAATCGCCGCGTCGTGCACGATGTTAATCGCCCGTTCGTAGTCGGGCTGCCCCTGTCGATAACCCGAGAAATTGGCCAGGTCACCACTGGCCGCGAAGATGGCGCTGACGCCGGGAACCTTGGCAATCTCGTCGGCGTTCTTGAGCCCTTCGAGCGTCTCGATCATCAGGACCAGCACGATGTTGTCGTTGGCGGTATTTCGATAGCCGCCGGGCACACCACCCCACATCGCGGCATCGAACGCCTGACCGCCGCCGTTGCTGCGGCGTCCGAGCGGCGGAAAGTAGGTCCAGTCGCGGGCCTCGATCGCCTCGGCGACCGTATCAACGGTCGGTACGACAATGACCAGCGCGCCGGCATCGAGCGCGTGTTGGATCTCGCGCTCATCGGTGTAGGCGACGCGCGCGCCGGGCACGGCCTTGGCGTGCGGGCACGTGCGCCACATGCGAGCCACCGCCTGCCAGTCGGTCTGTCCGTGCTGCATCTCGGTCCAGATGAAATCGTAGCCCGCGTTGGCCATCGCGCAGTACGTGGACGGATCGGTGGCGGCGAACAACGTGCCGCCCGTCACCTTGCCGCCTTGCGTCAACTTCACCTTGACGGGATTCCACACCTTGCTGCCGGCCGGCGCAGCAAACGACGCACCGAACTTCCACGTCGCCGGGTCGAACACGCCCTGATTGGCCGAGCCCGCGGGCGCGGCCGCTTTGGCACCGCTGTCCTTCCCCGCCGCGGCCGCAAGCGGGAACTGCGTCGCGCCCGGGTTCGGATTGGTCGCATAGGGGTCGGCGCTCGGTGCCGGCGGATTGGCCGGTACCGGACGCGGCGGCTGCGGATTCTGCGCATTCACGGTCAGGGTGGCGGCAACCAATGTAGCGCCAGCGATTACGGACAGTTGTCTGAGACTCATAGCCCGGCTCCTGCCGCGCACTGTAACATCGAAGCGCGTGCACAACATCGACCTCATCCTCACGCTGACCGGAGGTCTCACTGCGGCGCTGCTCTTCGGATATGTCACGCACCGGCTCGGCCTCTCTCCGATCGTCGGCTATTTAATCGGCGGCACTCTGCTCGGTCCGCATACCCCGGGCTTTGTCGCCGATGTGCAGTTGGCCGAGCAGATGGCGGAGATCGGCGTCATCCTGCTGATGTTCGGCGTCGGGCTGCAGTTCCACATTGAAGAGCTGTTGGCGGTGCGGCGCATCGCCGTGCCGGGCGCGATCGCGCAAAGTGCCGGCGCCGCGGTCCTCGGTTATCTGATCGCGCTGGCCGCCGGCTGGAGCTGGCAGGGCGGCGTCATCTTCGGCATTGCCCTCTCGGTTGCAAGCACGGTGGTGCTGATCCGCGTGCTGTCGGACAATCGCGACCTTCACACGCAGACCGGTCACATTGCGGTGGGATGGCTGGTCGTCGAAGACCTGCTCACCGTGATCGCCCTGGTGCTGCTGCCCGTGTTCCTCGGCAGTGCCACCGCCAGCATCGGCACTGCGTTGGCACTGACCGCGCTCAAGGTGACCGGACTCATCGCGTTCACGGTGTTGGTCGGCAGCCGGCTGATTCCCTACCTGCTGGACCGAGTCGCGGCGACGCGGTCGCGCGAGCTGTTCACGCTGACAGTGCTGGTGCTGGCGCTCGGCATTGCCGTGGGCTCGGCCGCCCTGTTCGATGTCTCGATGGCACTCGGGGCGTTCCTCGCCGGCATGGTGGTCGGCCGCTCCGACTACAGTTCACGCGCCGCGGCCGATGCCTTGCCGATGCGCGACGCCTTTGCGGTGCTGTTCTTTGTTTCGGTCGGCATGTTGCTGAACCCCGCCGCTCTTTTCGAATCACCGCTGATACTGATCGGCACCGCCGCAGTGGTCCTGGTCGGCAAGCCGCTGATCGCTCTCGTCATCGTCCGGCTGATGAAGTATCCGTTCAAGGTGGCGCTGTCGGTGGCGGTGGCCCTGTCGCAGATCGGCGAGTTCTCCTTCATCCTGTCGACACTTGGCAAGCAGCTCGGCGTGTTCACCGAGGAAGCCACCAACACGCTGGTCGCGGTCTCGATCCTCTCGATCGTGCTCAACCCGTTGCTCTATCGCGCCGTGCCGGCAATTGATCGCTGGGCCCAGGGGCGGCGGTGGGTGTGGGCGATCGTCAACGGCCGCACCGGCATGGCGACACCGGGCGAATCCACGCACGAGCGGCCGGACGCGCGCTACCGTGCGATCGTAGTCGGCTACGGCCCGACCGGACGCCTGGTCGCGCGCCTGCTCAAGGACAACCACGTGACTCCGACGGTGGTCGAGCTCAACATGGACAGCGTGCGTGAGATCAAGGCCCAGGGCATCGATGCCATTTACGGCGATGCCAGTCATCGCGACACCCTTCAGGCGGCGGGGGTCGCTGACGCGTCGGTGCTGGTGCTGACATCGGCGGACATTGCCCACACCGCCGATGTGATCAAGCTCGCCCGCGAACAGAATGCCGGCCTGCGAGTACTGGCACGGACGACGCACTTGCGCGAACGCGATGCATTGCGGGCGGCAGGCGCCGATGTCGTGTTCTCGGGCGAAGGCGAAGTGGCACTGGCCTTCACCGAATCGATTTTGTCGAGGCTCGGCGCCACCGCTGAACAGATTGATCGCGAACGCAGCCGCGCCCA